>VBKQ01000355.1 GCA_005879505.1 Deltaproteobacteria bacterium | reverse complement strand
AACTCGGCCGTGACCCTTCTCAGCTCTGGCCCGAGCCGGTCGATCTCCTTCTGCAGCGCCGGGAGCGAGGCCTTTCCTCTGCGCTCGAGCTCGTCGTGCAGCTGCCGCCAGAGCCATGCCGCCTGAGCGTCGCCCGGCGGAGTTGGCTTGTCGTGCGGCGCGCGGCGTTCGTGGATCGCTTGCGCCCAGTCCGGCGCGAACGACTGCAAGGCGGCCAGAAGCTCGCGCCGCGACGCGGCGGTCTTCCTCTGGCCCTCGAGCTGGACCATCCGTTGGTACGCGTCGCGGTAGTCCGACGGCGAGAGCCGCTCGGCGGCGCGCGCCAGTTTCGCGAGCACCGGGGCCGGCGTTGCGTCCTTCGGGACCGTCAGCGCCGAGCGCAAATCCCGAAAGCGCGCGTCCACCTCGCCGAAGCGCGCCATGTCCTTGCGCGCCTGGAATGCTTGAGGCAGCTGGACGCTGACCAAGTCCTTGAGCCGGTGCAACAGCGCCGCGGCGTCGCCCCGCTGCTCGCCGAAAAACTCGCGCCAGAGGAATCCCCGCTCTTTCAGCTCGTTCTCGACCGGCTGCCATTCCTCCGCGTGCCAGCAGAGGCAGCGGCGGATCTCCTTCGCGAAGTGGGAAATATCTTCCAGCGGCTTTTCCGAGAGCCCGGCCCAGGCGGGCGCGCCCTGCGGGACCATCTGACGGTCCCACCTTCCTCCGAGATCGCGCCGCATGATCGCCAGCAGGATGTGCGCGCGCAGGGCCTGGAAGTGAGTGGCGCTCTTCGGCTCGCCCGAGGCGACCCGGGTCTCCCCGATGAAGCGCTTCCAGGCGCCGTGTGTCAGCAGGGCGAGCTTGCCGAGGCTCTTGTTCTTCTTGAAGTAGGCGAGAATTTCCTCGGTGATCTGGCGCTGCTCCTCGAGCGGGATCTTCCCGGAGAGCACGGGAGCGTGGCGGAGCTCGCTTTCCTTCGCGTCGGCCGTCTGCTCGATCAGCTCGTCGAGCATCTTCACCAGCTCATCCCACTCGACGCGCGCGGTCCCTCCTTCGTTGCCGGCGGCCACGGCGGCGATCTTCCAGCGGCGTTCCCGATCGAGCGCTTCGACCGCCTTCACCGCCTTCGCCAGGAGCTTGTCCAGCGCCGCGGAGATCGGGGCGTCCAGAGGCGCCTTCCACAGCTCCGGGCGGTAATTCCTGCTTTCCTTCGACAGCCGGGCGTGCTCCTCGGCGATCTTCTCGAACTCATCCGGCGACACCAGCGCCTTCAGCTCGGGAACAAGCCTGGCCAGCTCCGACTCGTCCTGGACGCTCAGCCCCTCGGTGCTCGCGTAGAGCTCGTCGATCTCCGCCGCCGACAATGGCAGCGGCGCGCCCGGTTTGATGGAGCCGGGAATCCAGGCGTGTGACTGCGCCTCGGCGGCGACCTTGCGGGCGGCCTCGATGGGAGCGAGCTTCGTCTTGAGGAAGACGACGTCCCGATACTCGTCGGCGCGGGCTTCGAACAGATCCTGCCGGTGCTTGCGCAATTGGGCGAGGAGCTCCGTGCGCTGCGCGGCGAGCTGCTCCGCCTCCGCTTCGAGCTTCTTCGGGTTGCCGGTGGTGAGGCGCTCGATGATCGTGGACACCGAGCCCTCGAGCTGATTGCGGCTCTCGATGTCGCTTTCCAGCACGCTCACGGTCAGCGGCCGCAGCTTCTCCACCACGTGATCGCGCAAGACGCGAAGCGCCTTGGTGGTGTGGCTGGTGACGAGGACGCTCTGCCCCTGGGCGAGCAGGTGACCGATCAGGTTGGCGATGGTGTGCGTCTTTCCCGTGCCCGGCGGCCCCTGGACGAGGACGCATCCCTCGCGCTCCAGGCGCACCGCGATCCGGATCTGCTCGGGGTTGGCGGGCTTGCTGAGCAGCACTTCCTCCGGTTCGTCTCCCGGCTCGAAGGTCTCGGCCTTCTCGTTCTCTTCGGGCGGGGGATCGAGACCGACGATCTTGAGGAGCGCCAGCGGCAGATCCTGGCGGACAGCGAGATCCTCGAGCGTTCCCTCGAGGGCGGTGGCGAAGCCCAGGGTCCGCGTACGGAGGAAGAGCACGGGCGCGCGGCCGATCTCCGGGTCCTCGGACTCCTTCTGCGGAGGGCCTTCGGCGAACTGCCCGCGCGGCGAAAGCTGCACCACGAAGCGGCGGAGGAATTCGAGCGTGTCGGTCCCGCCCATCGGATGGAACCCGACGCGATCAAGTTCCTCGCGGCAGCGCGCCAGCACTTTCGGTTCGATGTCCGGCATGGAGCGGAAGAGGGCCGAGTACAGCTCCACTTCCTTCCCGGTCTCGATCAGGGTGAACTCGGGCACGCTCGGATCGAAGGCGAGCTGGATCCGCTGCAGCAGGATGGGATGGTAGATGCTGCCGTCGAGCCGCTTCCAGCTGAGGATGCCGTCGCCGAGCACGAGCTCGATGTGCTCCGCCTCGCGCTCGATGCGGCCGTAGAGCTCATACAGCTGCTCGAAGACCTTCATCGTCGCGCGCGCGGGGCGCTCGATGGCGGCCCAGTTCTGCTGCTGGGTCTTCCAGCGCTCGTAGGCTTCGACGCGTCGAGGCTCCGCGTCGAAGCGCAGAGGCTCTGAGCCGTTCGCTTTCGTTTCGGAAACGGTGACTTCCGCCTCCGGATCTTCCCAGTCGCCCTCCAGCCAATCGGCGATCGGCAGCGGCGGCTGCGGCGCCTGGCTGAAGGTGGGCCGGCCCACCTTGAGCACGAAATCGGTTTCCTCCTGGCCGTTGGAAAACCGCCGCTGGATCCCGGGGTGGTCGGGCAGCTGCCGGAACCAGAGCGTCCAAGGCTGCTCCGACAGATCCCGCTTCGCCGGATTGCGGTGCTCGTTCAGCGCCTTCAAATAGCGGAACACCCGCGCGATCCGCTCGCGGCCTTGCTGCTGCGACTTCGCGTCCGACATATCCCCTCGCGTTCGGAGACTGCGCGTTGATCCGAAGGAGACAGCTTGCCCTCGAAGCGGGCTGCTCCGCTAGGAATCGATCACCCACAGCGGAAGGGGTGGAGGCGCGGCTCCTACCCGGGCGCCTGCGAGTCATCACTACAGCGCTGATGTGCGCTGGTCGCGCAGTGGACGGCGCGAGCAGCCGTACTAGTGTGGCCCTGACCACTTCAATGCTGACCAAGAGCCTTCTGCAGTGCCGAGCATGTCGTCTGACTTGGTTTCCAGATGGGGGAGCCGGAGCGGCGTGTCCTGCGTGCGGAGGAACGAGGATCGGCGGAACGCTCGAGTTGTTCCACGTCGGGATCGCGCTCATCGCGCTGGGCGGGATCGGCTGGTGGCTGCGGCACGGGCCTTTCAGCGAGAGCACAGGAGCCGCCGTTCCCGCAGTGATCCAGGCGAAAGAGGTCACCGCGAACGTGGAGCGAGGGCCCTCGCAAGGACAACCGGTGACGCTTCGCCGTGGCGAGGGGGTCACCGTCGTGAAGCGCGAAGACCGCCGGGTGCTGGTGAAGGACCGGCGAGGCAACCAGGTCTACGTCTCTTCCAAGAAGATCAAACCCGCAAAAGTCAAACGACGCCAGAAGAAGGTGGCGAAAACGAGGAGCAAGCATGTACAGCGCTGAAATCAGCCGCAAGAACCCGGGGTGTTTCATCTTCCTCTTGGACCAGTCGGCCTCGATGGAGGATCCATTCGGTGGCAGCAGCGAGCGGCGAAAGGCCGACGAGCTGGCGACCATCATCAACAAGCTCATCCACAACCTGTCCATCCGCTGCGCCAAGGGCGACTCCACCTACGATTACTTCCACGTGGCCGTGATCGGCTACGGGCAGGACACGGTGGTGAAGTCCGCCTTCGACGGACCGCTGACGGGCAAGGACTTGATCCCGATCAGCGAGCTCGCCAACAACCCGCTCCGCATCGAGGACCGCGTGAAGAAGCAGGACGACGGCAACGGCGGGCTGGTGGAGCAGTCGGTGAAGTTCCCCCTCTGGTTCGAGGCCAAGCACGCGGGCGGCACGCCGATGAGCTCCGCCTTCAAGATGGCGGCGGAGATGGTGCAGAGATGGGTCGCCGAGCACCCGAAGGGTTTTCCCCCCATCGTGATCAACATCACCGACGGTGAAGCGACCGACGGCGATCCGGTCCCGGAGGCGAAGGCGCTCTGTTCGCTGGGAAGCGACGACGGCGCGAGCCTGGTCTTCAACATCCACCTCTCTTCGGCGTCGGGGAATCCCATCGAGCTGCCCGCGAGCGACGAAGGCCTGCCGGACAAGTTCGCCAAGCAGCTCTTCGAGATGTCCAGCAGCCTGACGCCGTTCATGATCGGGCGCGCCAAGGAGCTGGGGATGCCGGCGGGCGACGGAGCGCGCGGGTTCGTCTTCAATGCGCAACCCGTGCAGGTGATCCAGTTCCTCGACATCGGAACCCGTCCCGCGAACCTCCGGTGATCGACGCTCTGCACCCGAACGGCGCGGCGCCGTTCTCGGTGGAGGCGTTCTCCTGCCAGAAGGCGGGGAACGCCCGATCCGAGTACGAAGACGCGTGGGCGATCCGCGGCTCGGACTCGCCCACGCGCTGCCGCGTCGCGGTCGCCGACGGCGCCACCGAGAGCAGCTTTTCCGCGCTCTGGGCGGCGCTGCTCGTCGAGAGCTTCGTGCGGGGGCGGATCCAGGGGCCCGATTTCTTCACCCGGCTGGGCGCGATTCGACGGCTCTGGCGGCGGAAGATCCGCGGCCGCCCACTGCCCTGGTACGCGGCGGAGAAGGCGCGTCGAGGAGCGTACGCCGCGTTCGTCGGAGCGTCGCTGAACGCGGTGAACCGGGGGTGGCGCGCGGTGGCGATCGGCGACTGCTGCCTGCTGCACGTGACGGGGAACAAGGAGCTCGCGAAGGCCTTTCCCTTGAGCCGTTCCGAGGAATTCGGCTCGAGTCCGTTCCTGGTCGGATCCTTGAAGAGGCCGGGCGACGATCCGCTTCCGCACGTCCGGGTGATCGAAGGAGTTCTCCAGCAGGACGAGATCCTCTTCTTCGCTTCCGATGCGCTTGCAGCGTGGCTGCTGCGGCGCGCGGAGAAGGGAGAGCCCGCCTGGGAAGCGATCGGCCCGGACGCGATGCGGACGAAGGAGGACTTCGAGGCGCTGGTGGCGCAGGCGCGCGACGATGGAACGCGCAACGACGACATGACCCTGGTTCGGCTCATGCGGCGGGCGGGCTGGGAGAAGGACGCGAGCTAGCGATGGCCACCTGGCCCGATCTCACCGAGTACCATGAAGCGCTGCAATCGCCGCAGCGGTCGCTCGGCGATCCCGAGCTGCAGAAGTCGCAGATCGACAAGGACCGCTTCGGGATGCCCAAGCCGGCGACCGGCGGCAATGCCGTCGTGTACAAAGCCACGCTGGGGCAGAGCGCCTGGGCGGTGCGGTGTTTTCTGCGGCCAATCTCGGACCACGCCGAGCGGTACGCGGCCATCTCCAAGCACTTGCAGAAGAACCGCTCTGCGCACAGCACCGAGTTCGTCTATCTGGCCGATGGGCTGCGGATCAAAGGCGGCACCTTTCCCATCGTGAAGATGGCGTGGGTGCAGGGGCAGCACCTCGATCGGTGCGTCGAGGGTCTGCTGGACCAGCCCCGGGAGCTGGCGGCGCTGCGGGAGAAGTTCCGGACGCTGGTGAAGGACATCGAGCGCGCTCATTTCGCGCACGGCGATCTGCAGCATGGAAACATCATGGTCACGGGCAAGGAGCTGCTGCTCATCGACTACGACGGCATGTGGGTGCCGGCGCTGATCGGGCGGCAAGCCACCGAGATCGGCCACCGCGCCTATCAGCATCCGAAGCGCAGCACGACCGATTACGGTCCGCATCTGGACCGGTTTTCCGCGCTGGTGATCTACCTGTCGCTGCGGGCGCTGGAGCTCGATCGCAAGCTCTGGGACACGTACTACACGGGTGACAACCTTCTCTTCGTGCGCGAGGACTTCACCGAGCTGGGCAGGAGCCCCATCTGGGGCGATCTGGCGGCGCTCAAGAATGCCGAAGTGACGTATCTGGCCGGCGTCCTGGCCGCGATGGTCGGGCGGCCGCTGAAGGATCTGCCGCGGCTGGAAGCGGTGCTCTCGAACTCCGGGGGGCTCAGGCCACTCGAGCTCAAGCCCGTTGCCCGGGCCCCGGAGAAGCCGAAGTGGACCGCGAAACCGTCGAAGAGCGGAACCGCGGCGGATCTCGCGTCCCAGTGGAAGGTGGTGTGGTCGCGGCCGGGGGAGAAGATGGAGACGCGCTGGAAGAAGGGGATCAAGGACGGGCCGGTGGAGGTGGAGAGCGAAGTCGACGTCATGGCTCCCAATCCGTTTCCGCTGGCCATGATCACGGTGGGGGCGGTCGCTGCGGGCGCCCTGATCGGGGTGTCCGTCTCGCCCGAGCTGGGGCTGGCCGCTGTCGGTGGCGGCCTGATCTTCACACGCGGGATGGCGAAGGTGCAGAAGAAGAGGGTCAAGCACATCGCCATCCGGCCGGTCGAGCAGCAGGTGCTGGAGCAGCTCAAGGTGGCCGTGCCTGGACACAAGTCGGCCGTCACCTCGTTGCAATGCAGCGCGGACGGCAGGCGTCTGGTGGTGGTGACGAAGTTCGGCGAGTGCGCGATGTGGGAGCTGGATACCGACGGTTACAAGATCAGCGCCGTTCGCCTGCCGCCGTTCGAGCAATCGGCCCTGGCGTCGAACACCCCGAAGGCGGCGGTGGTCACCGACAAGGCCGTTCTGGTGGCGGATCTCGCTTCCGGCTTGAAGGTGGAGCTCCCGGTGGAGAGCTCCAACCGCGCCTCGGCGGCGGCGGCGACCGCGGAAGGCACCAAGGTCGCCATCGGCCAGCACCTGGGACAGGTGCACGTCGTGGAAGCGATGACGAAGAAGACGCTGATCCAGATCGCCGGAGTGAGCTCGCGCGTGACCGCCCTCGCCTTTTCGGAAGACACGGTGTTTCTCGGCCTGGGATGGGCCAGTGGGATGGTGCAGATCCACCGCCTCACGCCGAAAGCGGAGAAGGTCGGGGAGGGGACCCACCATCGGACTGCCGTCACGGCGCTGGCTGCCGCGCCGAAGGGCCAGGCCTTCGCCTCGGCCGACGATTCCGGTCAGGTCGTCATCTGGGGAAAGAACGGCCAGAAGCAAGCGACCGCGAACGCAGGAGGTCGCGGGGTGAAGTCGCTGCTGTTCCTGGGCGAACAGGCGGTCGCGGCAGGTTGCGGGGACGGGACGGTGAAGATCTTGAATCCGTCGAGCGGTGCGGTGCTCGCGACGCACAGCGTCGCGGTGACCGCGGTCACCGCGCTGGCGTTCGCGAAGGACAAGATGGCGCTCGCGGTCGGTACCCAGTCCGGCCAGGTGACCCTGCTCGCGCTGGAGGCGTGAGAGCCGCACCACGCCTCCACCACGCAAGTACCCGGTTGGCCGCGCCTTTTTTCCCATGCCATCCACTCCGGTGCGGCAGGGGCACCGAACGGTTCAACCGGTTGAACTGGAAAGGGGTCGGGCCGGTTCAACCGGTTGAAATGGATGGGGTCAAGCTGGTTCACCCGGATGAACTGGACCGGTTTGAGGCTGGTTCATCCGGTTGAACTGCACCGCGTTGGGTGGTTCAACCGGTTGAACCGCGCCGGCGGAGCCGTCGCGTGCTGTGCGAGCGTCATGGGCGATAAGCCCCGGCGCGGCGGCCGGGTCGGTCGGTGGACGCGCTCGAGTGGCGAAGCATGGGTGGCGCGATGGACGCGGAGTTTCGAGCGACCGCGGGCGGCCCAGGCTGCAACAGCGCGCCGACTGTCGCAAGCTCGGAGAGCGTGTACGCCGTGGCGAGCACCCAGAGGATGACGAGGATCGTGGGACGCACCCAGAGCCTGATCTGCACGGAAACCTCCTTCCCTTTTCGAACCCGTCTGTTTTGATGCCGCCCGCCCGCGCCCGCCAGCCGATCTGGGGCCGTTCCGGCAGTTGAGATCCTCTGCGGATCGGACGATCCTCCGAGGATCATGCCGCGCTCGGACCTCGGACGCCTCAGTTCCATCCAACGGACCGCGAAGCTCATCGCCTTGCTGCTCTCCGGACGCGATCTGACCCGCTCCGAAGCGACGTCCCTGCTCGGAGTGCGTGTCGCGGCGGTCGACCGCCAGCTGGAAGCGATCGGACGGCACGTCCCTCTCGTCCGCGAACGAAGGAGAGGACAGGTCCACGTCCGCATCGATCGCTCGAAGATCACCGGCGGGGCGGAGCGCGTCCCCATCGCCACGATGATCGCCGCCTGCGTGGGCGCGAGCCTGGCCAAGCTCTTCGAGGGGACGACCTATGAGAAGGGCATGCACGATCTGGTGCAGTACGTCAGCCGGGAAGCCGTCCACCCCGAGCGGTTCCAGGACTCGCGGCGTCAATTCGTGTTCCTCGTCCGCGGCGGCGAAAAGGCGCTCCCGGAGAAGGAGGACGTGCTCGAAGAAGTGGTCGACGCGCTCCAGCGCCGCCGCGGCCTGCAGCTCCGGTACCGGGACTTCGTCGGCGCGCGCAAATCGGTGCGCATCGAGCCGTTGTCGCTCGCCGTCTACGATCATCAGCTCTACGTCATCGGGCGGCCTCGCGGCGGCCCGACGCATGCCTATCGCTTCTCGCGGATCGAGACGGCCGAGGCCGTGGGCGGCACTTTCCCCTACCCGGACAAGGACAGCTACGACCCGGAACGCGTCTTCGCCGACAGCTTCGGCATCATCGTCGACGATAAATATCCCATCGAGCAGATCGAGATGAGCCTGGCGCCCCGCTGGGCATCGTTCGTCCGCAGCCACCGCTGGCACCGTTCGCAGGAGTCGTTCGTGCGTTCAGGACGCGTGCACGTGCGCCTGCGGGTGAGGGTCTGCCCCGAGCTGGTCAGCTGGATCCTCGGGTTTGGTCCCGAGGCCCGCGTGATCGGTCCACCACGATTGAAGCGGCAGATCGGCCGCCTCGCGCAGCGGATGGCGAGGACGCATCAGGCAGACGCCGCGAGCTGAGGATCGGGACTCGACCGCGCTCGACCGCCTTACTTCTGTTTGACGATTTTGCCCAGCAGTTCCTGCGCGTAGTCCTTGTCCCAGACCGCGATGTTCTTCCGCGCCGAGACCTCCGTCTTCGTGGTCTGCGCGCCCTGCCGCTCCATCGAGACGGTGATATCGAGATCCCCCTTCGTGCCCTTGATCTCGCGCTTGTCACCGCTGTTCTCGATCTGGGACCCGGACACCGGGATGCCCTCCGCATCGAAGACGGCGCGGGCGCGCCTTTCCACATCTGCGACCGAGCCCTCCACGATGGATTCCGCGCCACGGCTGGTGAGATAGACTCCGGTTCCCGCGCCCGCAGCCGCAGCCCCCGCGGCCAGACAGCCGGGCAATCCGGCAGCGAGAGCGATCACCAAAGCGCAGCAGACCGACCATTTCGAGCTGGATTCCATGTCATCGAAGCTAAGCAATTGGGCTGCCGGGTGCGACCTATTCAATAGTACAGGTCCAGGCCTCCTCGCGGTGTCGGGCGCCGAGGAGACGTCTCCTTTCTACGCGCCAGCTTGACGTTCGCTCGATCCAGCGATGAGTTGGCTCGTCGCACCGCAATGGACCATCCTGGCGTCGCCGCCCAGGACCGGTTATGCGTGCGCCCACCATGACCTGGGACATTCGCGGCAAGAGGGTGTTGGTGACGGGCGCGACGAACGGCATCGGTCTCGAGGCTGCGCGTAGCCTCGCCAAACAGGGCGCCAAGCTGGTGCTGGTCGGGCGGGACGCCGCGAAGACGGCCCGCTGCCTCGCGGACGTCCGAGCCAGCGCGCCCGGCGCGGACGTCTCGTCGCTGCTCTGCGATTTTTCCCGGCAAAAGGAGGCGCGGCGTCTCGCCGAGGAAGTCCTCCGTCGTTTCGATCGCCTCGACGTCCTGGTGAACAACGCCGGCACGGTCTTCAAGAACCGTACCCTGACCGAGGACGGGATCGAGGCGACCTTCGCCGTGAACCACCTGGGCTACTTCCTGCTCACTCAACTCCTGCTCGAGCGGATCATCCGAAGCGCTCCGGCTCGCATCGTCAACGTCGCTTCCATCGCCCACCGGCGGGCGACCATGGACTTCGACGATCTCTTCTACGAACGCGGCTATTCCCTGGTGAAGGCGTACGGTCGCTCCAAGCTTGGCAACGTGCTGTACACGCGGCTGCTCGCCCAGAAGCTCGCCGGCACCGGCGTGACGGTGAACTCCCTCCATCCCGGGGCCGTTGATACCGGGATCTGGTCCGCGGCCCCGGCCTGGATGAAACCGCTCATCGCCATCCTGCGCAGGTTCGCCTTCATTTCCGCTGAGGAAGGCGGCCGGCGGATCGTGCAGCTCGTGGCGGGCCCCGAGCTGTCCGGCACGACCGGCCAGTATTTTGAGAACGGCAGGATCGTCGATCCGGCTCCGCGCGCCCGGGACGATGCGCTCGCGCGGCGGCTCTGGCAGGAGAGCGAACGGCTCACCGGATTGAAGCCGGGTGCGCAGGAAACGGACGCCGCGAAGCCGGCCGCCGCCGGCACGCTATAGCGCGCGGCGAGCGTTAGTGGACCGGGGCCGCCGCTTCCTTGCCGCGCGCCCCGTTCACCCGCGAGAACGAGAGCAAGTCGTTCGACGCGCTCGCGTCCACGCGGATGGTGTCGCCCGGCCGGAAGTCGCCCTGCAGCACCTTCATCGCCAGCGGATCCAGCACCATGCGCTGCAGCGCGCGCTTCAGCGGCCTCGCGCCGTACACGGGATCGTAGCCCGCCTTGCCCACGGCCTGCTTCGCCCGATCGGTCAGCTCCAGCTTGAGCTGCTTGTCCGCCAGCAACTTCGAGAGCCGTCCCAGCTGGATCTCGACGATCCGCGCCAGCTCCTCGCGCTCCAGGCTGTGGAACACCACGATCTCGTCGATGCGATTCAGCAGCTCCGGCCGCAGCTCCGCGCGGATCGCCTCCCGGACCCGCTTCTCTTCCGTCTCGTGCTCGCCGCCGGTCAGGTGCTGTGACCCGAGGTTCGAGGTGAGGATGATGACGGTATTGCGGAAGTCCACCGTGCGGCCCTGGCCGTCGGTGAGCCTTCCGTCATCGAGGATCTGCAGCAGCACGTTGAACACGTCGCGGTGCGCCTTCTCGATCTCGTCGAACAGCACCACCGTGTACGGCCGCCTGCGCACCGCCTCGGTGAGCTGGCCGCCCTCGTCGTAGCCGACGTAGCCGGGAGGCGCGCCGATGAGCCGGGCCACGGAGTGCTTCTCCATGTACTCGCTCATGTCGAGCCGCACCATCGCCTGCTCGTCGTCGAAGAGGAACTCCGCCAGCGCCCGCGCCAGCTCGGTCTTTCCCACGCCGGTCGGGCCGGCGAAGAGGAAGCTGCCGATGGGCCGATTCGGATCCTGCAGACCGCTGCGTGCGCGGCGGACCGCATTGGAGACGGCGCGCACCGCCTCCTCCTGACCCACCACGCGCTCCCGCAGTCGCTCCTCCATGTGGACGAGCTTCTGCATCTCCGCCTCCAACAGCTTGGAGACGGGAATCCCGGTCCACTTGGAGACGACGTAAGCGATGTCCTCGGCGTCCACCTCTTCCTTCAGCATCCGCCGCTGCGCCTGCAGCTCGTTGAGCTTCTTGTTCTGCGCGTCCAGCTCCTTCTGCAGGGCCGGCAGCGTGCCGTACTTCAGCTCTGCGGCGCGCCCCAGATCGCCCTTGCGCTCCGCTTCCGCCATCTGCTGATTCGCGTCCTCGAGCTTCGCCTTCACCTCGCGGATGCGCTCGATGGCCTTCTTCTCGTTTTCCCAGTGCGCCTTGAGCGTGCTCATCTCCTCGTTGAGGCGAGCGATCTCGCGGCTGATCTCCTCGAGCCGGCCCTTGGAGAGCGGGTCCGTCTCCTTCTTCAGCGCCTGCTCCTCGATCTGCAGCTGCATCAGCTTGCGCCGCACCTCGTCCATCTCCGCCGGCATGGAGTCGATCTCCATGCGCAGGCGCGAGGCGGCCTCATCGATCAGGTCGATGGCCTTGTCGGGGAGGAACCGGTCGCTGATGTAGCGGTTCGAGAGCGTCGCCGCGGCCACGATGGCGCTGTCCTGGATGCGCACGCCGTGGTGCACCTCGTAGCGCTCCTTCAGACCGCGCAGGATGGAGATGGTGTCCTCTACGCTCGGCTCTCCGACCATCACCGGCTGGAAGCGCCGCTCGAGGGCGGGATCCTTCTCGATGTGCTTGCGGTACTCGTTGACGGTGGTCGCGCCGATGCAGTGCAGCTCGCCGCGGGCGAGGGCCGGCTTGAGCATGTTGCCGGCGTCCATCGCGCCTTCCGCGGCGCCGGCGCCGACGATGGTGTGCAGCTCGTCGATGAAGAGGATCACCTGGCCCTCGGAAGCGGTGACTTCCTTGAGCACGGCCTTCAGCCGCTCCTCGAACTCGCCGCGGAACTTCGTGCCGGCGATCAGCTGACCCATGTCCAGGGCGACGATGCGCTTGTCCTTGAGCCCTTCGGGAACGTCGCCGTCCACCACCCGGCGGGCGAGCCCTTCCACGATGGCGGTCTTGCCCACGCCCGGGTCGCCGATGAGGACCGGATTGTTCTTGGTGCGCCGGGAGAGGACCTGGATGACGCGCCGGATCTCCTCGTCGCGACCGATCACCGGATCGAGCTTGCCCTTGCGAGCGCGGTCGGTGAGGTCGATGGCGTACTTCTCCAGCGCCCGGTACTGCGACTCCGGATCGTTGGAGGTGATCCGCTGCGAGCCGCGCACCGCCGTGAGCGCCTGCGCGATGCGGTCGCGCGTGACTCCGACGCTCTTGAGCGCCTCGGCTGCTGCGCCGCGCTTCTCGGCGACCAGCGCGAGCAGGATGTGCTCGGTGGAGACATACTCGTCCTTCATCTTGCCGGCCTCTTCCTCGGCCGCATCCAGGACTTTCAGAGCGCGCTGCGAGAGGTGACCCCCCTCGCCGCCGTGCACCTGCGCCACCTTCCGCAGCTCGTCCTCGAGACGCTGCTGGAGCAAGCGCGGCTCGACGCCGACGCGCTGGAGCAGGGGAGGGACCAGCCCGTCCTGCTGCTGGAGCAAGGCAGCAAGGAGGTGCTCGGGGAGGATCTCCTGGTGATCGCGCTTGCGGGCGATCGCCTGGGCCTCCTGCAGGGCCTCCTGGGCCTTGACGGTAAACTTATCGAGTTTCATGGCGCCAAGGTAACGCAGCGACGCGTTGTGGCAAGACGCGCCAAGGGCAGGTTTTCACTCGTCGCCGGGACCGAGCCGCGTCCTACGCGCCCCTCATCGCCCGCTCAGCGAACCAGAGGTCGTACCTCGTGTTATTGCCGTCCCGTGGATGAGCTTGCCGCTGTACTGGCGCAGGCGCGGGCGGCGCTCAAGTCGGGCGATACGCAGACCGCCGTGCGCCTCTACCGGCGCGCGCAGGAGTTGTCGCCGCGCGATCCGGAAATTCCGCATGAGCGCGGACTCGCCTTGTTGGAGACGGGTGACGTGGGGTTGGCCGCTGTCGCGCAGGCTGAAGCGCTCGCACTTGATTCGGCACATATCGGTGCGCGCGCGCAACGGGCGGCGGCGCTCGAGGCGCTCGGCGACGACGACGGTGCCGCGCGCGAGCTGCGCGAGTTGTTGTCGCGGATCGGTCCGCAGCCGGCGCTCTCCGCGCGGCTGTCGGGGCTGGAGCAGTCCGCGAAGCGCGCTGCCTCGCGCCGGCTGCTGGGCAACCCTCAGGCGCGCCTGGCGGCGAGCCCGCTGGTGGGATCCGCCTTGGCACGTAACATCGCGGATCCATTGACGTTCCGTTCGGCTTTCGCGGAGCTCAAGGCCCAGGTGCGGCAAGGAGGCATCGCGCGGCTCGACCTGGTCTTCGATTCGATGGACGCATCGCTGGGCCGCAGCGACCTGAGCTACGGCGGCACCACCGAGGACGAGGGCGGCCGCCGCCTCCCGCTCGACGAGTTCACCTCTGCGGGGATCGTCTTCCTCAGCGAGGCGCTCGGGATCGAGACCATCCGGGCCCGCCGCATGCTCTCGTTCCTGCTCGCCCCCGAGTGCGGTCTCGGCCCGCACCGGTTCGCCGGGGCCGACGTCGGGTGGACGATCAGCGGTGACGACGGCTCCCGCAAGTACGGGCTTTTCGTCGCGCTGCACTGATCCGCTTCCGCAGGGGATTCGGCAGATGTTCAGCTCCCGACGAGCGCGCGAAAAGGTGCATGAGCAACTTGGCGCACATGCGCCGACCCCTCGTCTTGCTGCTCACGATCGCATGCGCGCGGCAGGTCGGCCCGGCGAACTCGAGAGTCGAAGTGCAAGACAGCGGCGTAGCGGCGGATGCGGCCGACGACGCCGATGCGGGAGCCGTTTTTGACGCGAGTGTTTCCTTGGACTTGCCCGAGGGAATTTCGATCTGGAACTCGAGCTTATCCGCGTGCGCTGGAATTGCGCCGATCGATGTCGGTCCGCCCACGACATTCCGGTTCGAAGCGGTGAGGCCCCCGCGGCTCGGCCGCTTCGCCGGCTTCGCAGTGGACGGTTCTGGGCATGTCGCGGTCACCAAATGCTGCTCAGGGTGGGATCCCGGCTCTCCGTCGGAGACCTGGCTGTTCTCTCTGGATGGGGGCCTGCTGGCCGGCCAGTTCTATGGCGACACCGTCGTCTCGGAGACGGCGGGCTTTCTCTTCGAACGGATCCCAATGGATGTGTATCAAACTCGCACTCTGAGCTCCTGGAGCCCTGACGGCGGCTTCGAGCTGCAACTGAGCATCAATCTCCTCGGGAACCAGCAGCCGGAGCCGTACTGCTCCTACGCTCAAGCGCCGGACGAGTCCGGGTTCGCGGCCTGCACGGATGTTTACGGTATGACAACTCTTCTTCGTCTCGATTCCGCGCTGCGCCCGTTCGAAGCTCCACGGCCATTCTCTTCCGGGATGACCGTTCGATCCATTGACGCCCGTGGCTTCGCAATCGTGGTCGATTCGGACGGTGGGACGCGCTGGGCGGACCTTGACGCGGGAATACTGTCCGCGCCGGTCGAAGGTGGGCTTTCCTGGGACGCACGCAGATTGGTCGGCGGTGGATTTGACTCCGCCGCTGGAGAGCTCGCCTCCTGGGCGACGACTTACTCGCCCCGGCCGAACTGGCTCGCCGAGCGCGCAGGCCTGCGTCTTCCAATCGTTCGCGCAGGTCGAGCATATGCGTCCGTCGCGTTCGAGAGCAGCGTCGCTTGCAAGACCCGCCTCGAGTTGCTCGCGCTCGATGGCACCATTTGCGCCGCTCTCGAAGCGACTGCACCGCTGGACGCAGGTGCGTGCACGCCGCCACAACTGCGTATCGGGGCGAACGGAGTGGTCTACGAGCACCCGACACGACCAGAGTCGTGCGATGAATACACGTGCAATTACATCGCGCGAATCTGGCCCGATTTGCTCCGCTGATCCCGAGCTAGCTTCGACGCTTCGATACCTGCACGAACAGCATGCGCAAGTCGAACAGCATGTTCTCGAGGAAGCGCGCTTCCTCGGCGGTGAGGTTCCCGCGCGTCTTCTCCTGCAGCATCGCAAGCAAGTCGATGCTCTGCTGCGCCATCGTGAGCTCGGGCTGTTCGCGCTTCTGCCCCGTGGTCGGATCCGGCGCCTCCCCCAGATGCACGATGACGCTCGACCCGAGCGAGAGCACGAGCGCGTTGAAGTCGAGAGCCGGAGCCTTCTTCTCGTCGGAGGACGCCATCGGGTCACCCCAGGTCGAACTGGAATTCCTGCAGCCGGTAGCCGCGCTGTACCAGGAGGACCGCCCGGCCGCTCTTGCGCGCCTGGGCAATCGCCTTCTGGAAGTCGTTCATCGTATCCACTTCCGCGCTGTTCACTGCCAGCACCAGGTCGCCGCGCCGCAAGCCGGCGCGGGCGGCGACGGAGTTTCGCGAGACCTCGTGCACCGCGAGCACCGGCTTCGAGACGTCGTACCCGGCCGAGCGAGCCTCCCGGGCCGACAGCTCGGCGACAGTCAATCCGATGCGCGCCTCGAATACGCCCTGGGCACGTTCCGCGGTCAGCGGCGAAGCGGAGATGCCCATCTCCATGTCCTTCTTCCCGCGCACGACGCCGAGCAGGACGCGCGTCCCCAACGGCACGTCGCGCAGCAGGAAGCGCAGCTCGTCCGCGTCGTGCACGGGGGAACTCTCGACGCGGACGATCGCGTCGCCGCGCCGCAGCCCGGCGGCGGAGGCCGGCGAACTGTCTTCCACGGAGGTGACGAGCGCGCCGGTCTTCGCGCCCAGCGCCGCGGCGGCTTCCTTGTCGAGCGAGTCCGCGTCGAATCCCCACCACACCTCCGCGAGCGCGCCGCTCTTCTGCAACTCCTTGGCGACGCGCAGCGCGCGATCGATGGGGATCGCGAAGCCGATGCCCTGTCCGTTCGCCAGGACCGCGGAGCAGACCCCGATCACGTTGCCGTCCGCGTTGAGTAGCGGCCCGCCGGAGTTACCGGGGTTGATCGACGCGTCGGTCTGGATGAAGTCGTAATAGCTGCGGCCCTCGGCGTGGACCGGCCGGTGCAGCGCCGAGATCACGCCCATGCTGACGCTCTGGTTGAGCCCGAACGGATTGCCGATGGCGATGGTCGGCTCGCCGAGCATCAGGTCTGAGGAGGTCCCGAGGGGCGCGGCAGGGAACTTCCGATCCTTCTGTATCTTGAGGACGGCAAGATCCCCACCTGGATCCGTCCCGACGACCCGCGCGGTGTAGTCGGAGCCGTCGTCGAAGCTGACCTGGATGCGGGTCCCCCGCGCGACCACGTGATAGTTCGTGAGCACAAAGCCGCGCTCATCGAAGACGAA
>VBKQ01000297.1 GCA_005879505.1 Deltaproteobacteria bacterium | reverse complement strand
TTCTTCTGCCGGATCACCTCGTACATGCGCGGCTGCGTGAAGGCGGGCTCGTCGCCTTCGTTGTGGCCGTACTTGCGGTAGCTGTAGAGGTCGATGAGCACGTCCTGCCGGAACTGCTGCCGGTAGTCGACCGCGAGCTGCACTGCCCAGACCACGGCTTCCGGGTCCTCGCCGTTGACGTGAAAGACGGGGGCCCGCAGCACGCGGCCGATGTCCGTCGCGTACGGCGTCGAGCGCGCGTCCTCGGGATTCGTCGTGAATCCCACCTGGTTGTTGATGATCACGTGGATGGTGCCGCCCGTCGCGTACCCTTCCAGGTTCGCGAGGTTCAGCACCTCTGCCACGATGCCCTGCCCGGCGAAGGCCGCGTCGCCGTGGATGAGGACCGGAAGCACCTTGCGCCGCTCCGGGTCGCGCGGCGCCGGGGCGCCCTCCCAGTTCAGGGTGCGATCCTGCTTGGCGCGGACACGCCCCTCGACCACCGGGTCGACGATCTCCAGATGGCTCGGGTTGAAGGCCAGGGACAGGTGCATGCTGCGGCCGTCGGGCAACGTCCGGTCGCCGGAGTATCCGAGGTGGTATTTCACGTCGCCCCGGCCCATCATCGTCTCGATCTCCGTGTCCTCGAACTCGGCGAACAGCTCGCGCAGCCCCTTGCCGAGCACGTTGACGAGGACGTTGAGGCGGCCGCGGTGGGCCATGCCGAGGACGATCTCTTCTCCGCCCTGCCTCCCGAACTCCTCCACCAGCCAGTCCAGCAGCGGGATCAAGCTCTCCGCGCCCTCGAGCGAGAAGCGCTTCTTGCCGATGTACTTGCGGTGGAGGAAGGTTTCCAGCGTCTCGGCATCGGTGAGGCGCGCGAGGATGCGCAGCTTCTGCTCGCGCGAGAGGGTCGGCGTGTTCTGCGCCGCCTCCATGCGCTCCTGCAGCCACCGCTTGATGGCCGGATCCTCGCCGTGCATGTACTCGACGCCGATGGTGCGGCAGTAGGTCCGCTTGAGGTACGCGAGGATCTCGCGAAGGGTCATCTCGCCCTTGCCGGCGGCGAAGTCACCGGTGGCGAACGGCTTGTCCAGCTCCTGATCGGAAAGGCCGAAGTGCTCGATCTCCAGCTCGGGCGGCGGTGGCTGGAGCAGGCCGAGCGGATCGAGATTCGCGAAGAGGTGGCCGCGGATGCGGTAGGCGTTGATCAGCTCTCCGACCTTCTCCTGCAGGATCTCCGCCTGCAGCCGCTCTTGAGCGGGCGCGGGGATCGATAGGAGCTCGAATCCGGTCTCGGGAGGAAACTCGATCGCTAGATGGCCGTTGCCGTCGCCGCCCGGGGCGGGCGTGGGCGCGGGCTGAGACCAGGCGCTCGCCTGGAATGTCGCAGGAGTGGGCAGGCCGTGCAGCCGCGCGAAGTACTGCTGCCATTCGGGAGAAACCGCGGCGGGGTTGTTCCGCCAGCGCTCGTACTGGTCCTCGACGAAGACCTGGTTGACGCCGAAATCGCGATCGAAGTCCATGGGGCGCGGGAAGATAACGAAACCGCGGCCCGGAAGCCATTTCTGCCAGCAAGGCCAGTGCTTGAAACCGGGCGAGCGTCGCGTGAAACTGGATCGAGGAATGCCCGGGTGGCGGAACGGTAGACGCGGAGCGCTTAAAACGCCCTGAGCGAAAGCTCGTGCCGGTTCGAGTCCGGCCCCGGGTACTCGTGGAGTTGCCTTCGCTACAGATCTGCAGGCCGCCCCCGCCGCCGGCGCAGCAGGAACCAGATCAAGACGGCGACCGCTACGGCGCCGCCGATCGCCCACTCGAAGTGGTGGATCTTCTTGCGGATGTCGTCGAGGTGCTCCCCGAAGTAGAAACCGAGCGTCACCACGATCGGCACCGTCACCGCCGCCGACAGCGCGTCCGCCAGGGCGAACTTCCACAGGGGGACGCGGGAGGCACCCGCGAGAAAGAAAATGGGCGCGCGCAGCATGGGCGTGTGCCGCCCCACGACGATCGTCAGGAAGCCGTGCTTCTCGAAATGCCTGCGAAGCCTCTCCTGCCGTTCCGCCGACAAGTGCTTTTGCACCAGCCGGTGGTTGTACGCCGCGGGGCCGATCCTGTAGCCCCAGTGATGGATGAGCACGTCCCCGAGCAGCACCCCGAAGTAGCCCGCCCACAGCGTCGGCCAGAACTCGGTCACCTCGCGGGCAGCCAGGCCACCGGCGACCAGCAGCGTGAGATCCTCGGAGATCGGTACTCCGAGCCCCGCTGCCGAGAGCACGGCCACGATGGCGATGTAGGTGAACTTCGAAATCAAATGTGTGAGCGCGTGCTCCACGGCTTTCTCTCTATGTTAAAACCCGCCCTCTTTCGAGGAGCATCGCATGCTCGACGCAGTCACCAAGGGCTTCCGCGCCGCCAAGCACAAGCTCACGGGCAAGGCCGAGCTGACGGAAGCGAACATCGACGATGCGCTGCGCGACATCCGCGTCGCGCTGCTGGAGGCGGACGTCGAGTTCAACGTCGCCAAGCGTTTCCTCGCCCGGGTGAAGGAGAAGGCGCTCGGCGAGGTGGTGACGACCTCAGTCACCGACAAGAAGGGCAAGAAGCTGCAGGTCGCGCCCGGCGACCACTTCATCAAGATCTGCCACGACGAGCTGGAAGCGCTGATGGGGCCGGTCGACACCTCGCTGGCGCTGGCCCAGAAGGGAGAGCGGCCGGCCGGGGTGATGATGGTCGGCCTGCAGGGCTCCGGAAAGACCACCACCGTCGCCAAGCTCGCAAACCTCCTGCTCAAGCGCGGCAAGAAGCCCCTGATGGTGGCGGCGGACATCTACCGCCCCGCCGCGGTGGAGCAGCTGCAGCAGCTCGGACAGAAGCTCGACATCCCCGTCTTCTACGAGGAGAACGTCAAGCCGCCGGACATGGCGCAGCACGCGCTCGCGTACGCGGGAGAGAAGAACCGCGACGTCGTGCTCTACGACACCGCCGGCCGCCTCGCCATCGACGAAGAGATGATGAGCGAGCTCGAGCAGCTCAAGACGCGCGTCGGGCCCGAGAACATCCTGCTCGTCGCCGACGCGATGATTGGCCAGGACGCGGTGAAGACGGCGGCCGAGTTCGATCGGCGGCTGGACCTCTCCGGCTTCGTCCTCACCAAGCTCGACGGCGACGCCCGCGGCGGCGCCGCGCTCTCCATCAAGGAGGTCACGGGCAAGCCGATCAAGTTCATCGGCATGGGCGAGGCGCTGGACAAGCTCGAGGAGTTCCGGCCCGAAGGGCTCGCCTCCCGCATCCTCGGATTCGGCGACATCGTCGGACTGATGAAGGATTTCGAGGGGGTGGTCGACGAGAAGAAGGCCGAGGAGGACGCGGAGAAGATCCTCACCGGCAACTTCGACCTCCACGACTTCGTCGAGCAGATCAAGCTGGTGAAGAAGATGGGCAGCGTGAACGAGCTCCTGGAGAAGTTCCCGCTCTTCGGCGAGCTGCCGGAGGGCGTCACCTTCGACGACAAGGAGCTGCACCGGGTCGAGGCCATCATCTCCTCGATGACGAAGACCGAGCGGAAGAACCCGTCGGTGATCGGCGTCGAGCGCATCGAGCGCATCGCCCGCGGGTCCGGCCAGAAGAAGGAGAACGTCCGCGCGCTGCTCGACCGGTTCTTCGCCATGCAGAAGGTGATGCGCCAGCTCGGGGGCGGGCCCGGCGCGCCGGGGATGAACCTCCTGCAGCGCTTGCCCGGGTTCCGGCAGCTCGCACAGCTGAATCAGCTCAAGGGCATGCCGCCGGAGGATCTGGCCAAGCTGTTCGGGCTGCCGAAGGACATGGGCGCGGAAGCGATGCCCGCCGCGGGCGGCAAGGGGTCGCACTCGGCGGCGCTGGCCCGGCAGCGCCTGATGGGAATGGGCGGGGCGCCGCCGCGGCAGATGAGCGACGAGGAGAGGCGGCGGCTGCGGGAGAAGCGGAAGAAGGAGCGGCAGAACAAGAAGAAGAACCGTCGTCGGTAAGCGCGGGGTTTCTAACGTTTCTTCCGGCGCGCGAATGCGACGGCCGCGCCGAGCAGCGCAACCGCTGCGAGCGGATATCCCCAGGCGATGGCCTGGCGGCCCGTGGCCGGCGCCTTGTAATCCGCCCGGCGCGCCGCCGCCTGCTCGTGGTAGGCGACCAGTTGCGGCACCGGATCGTGCGGCTTGCCCGGAAAGCGACGTTGCCATTCCCGGACGGCCGTCACCGCGCGGCGCAGGCCGCGTATCTCGAGCGCATGGAACTCCTCGATCGCGGCCTGCGCTTCGGGCGAGCGCTCGACGTACGCATCCGGATTGTCGCCTTTGCTGGGGTCGTACTCGTGCCCCGACACCCCGTCGTGCAGCGTCTTCGCCGAGAACCGCCAGGCGAGCCTGTACACCTGAGGCCCCTCGCGGCTGGACCGCGCGATGATCGCGCGGGCGAGATCCGGCGCCGCGGCGATCTCCGGATCGGGCTGGTCGATCCCGGCGAGCTGCATCTCTCCCAGGTGCTTGGCGAACAGGTCTTCGGACAGCATGTGGTGGTTCGCGATCAGCCTGAGCCCGACCTGTTGCAGCGAATGCCGTTCGCCGAATAGCCCGCCCAGGGTCTGCAGGTCCCTCAGCTTCGACTCCAACAAAGCGGTCTCCAGGAACTCGTAGATGCCTACCTGCACGGTGTGGATCTGGTTGCAGAGATCCTCGAGGTGATGGAACGCGGCCCCTGCGAACGCCGCCTGCAGCCAGACGGCGGAAGGCAGGCGGCTCTGCGCCGCCAATGCCGACAGATCCGTGTACAGCTGCACGAGCTCCACTCCGTAGGCGTGCGCCGTGGGCGGAACGGCGAAGCGCCACGGCTCCTTCTTCAGCACTTCGGGGTCGTCGCTGAGCGGACCGTCGACGAGCCCGTAGTGCGCGTGCCCCTGGCTGGTGGTGCCGGTCAGGCTGCCGAAATCGAGGGTGGCGGGATCGTAGGGGATGGGCGATCCGTCGGGCGCGCGGACGATCTCGCGCGTGCGCCGATCGTGCAGATAGCGATGGCGGTTTCGCTCGTCGTCGTCCGGCCAGCGGCTGGCGCGCTCGAGCAGGCGGTGGAGCGTGCCGGCATTGTCGTCGGGCAACGGCTCGAATCCGTGCACCCGCGCCGCCGGGTCCAGCATGAGGAACTCCTTGAATGCCCAGGCGTCGAAGTCGTGGATGGTCGGATAGCGGCGCTCGAACCCGGGGTGCTCGGAGGCGCGCACCCAGAACTGCGCGCGGAACGTGTCGAGATCGTCCTGCGTCGGCGGCGCGACCGGCCGGTCGAGGGGCAAGGCGTGGCGGGTGATGAACGCGTGCACCGCCTCGTCGTAGGCGAACGCGGACGCCGGCAGCAGCGCCGCGAGCAGGAGCACGCGCATCATCGCAGCGAATCGATCAGCGCGCGCAGCCTCGGCAGGCCCTCCACGCTTTGCGCGCCGTACCAGGAGAAGTCGCGGCCGCCGCAACGGACCACCCTGGTTCCCGGCGGAAGCGCTGCCCGCGCGTGCCCGCCGGCCGCGGCACCGCCTGTCCCAGGTCCGCGGCCAGAGGATACAAACGCTGGCGCTCGGCAAATACGTTCTCACCCCCGCCAAGGCGCAGCGCATCGCTCATGTACGTCTGGGCGTTGACGGTCATCAGCGGATCCATCCAGATGGGCACGAACGCGCGCAGCGGTCCCCGCTCGCCGAGCGCAGCTTCTGCTTCCCGGACCGCCGCATAGCCGCGGCGCAACAGATCGCGCGCGTCCACCTCCAGCACCTTCGCCAACCGGCCCAGGTGGGCCAGCCCTTCCGCCACGGTCTTGGGAAACGACACGAAGAGCGGCAGCCCGAGCTGGGCGATCTGCTCGAGGTGCGCGCGCGAATTCTCTTCCTGGTTGGCGAGGATCAGCTCGGGCTGCAGCCGCGCCATCGCCTCCACATCGGCGTCCTTGGTGCCGCCGACCACGGGCACAGACTCGGGCGCGTCGCAGTATCGCGTCCGCCCGACGAGGCGGTCGCCGGCCCCCAGTGCGATCACGTTCAGGGTATCGCTGGGTACCAGCGAGACGATGCGGCGAGGCGGACGCAGGAAGATCAGCTCGCGCTGGCGATCGTCGACGATCCGGAGGGCGGGCATGGGAGAATCCTTCATAGTAAGAGACGGGCATGCGCGCCATCGTCGTGAAGCAGCCCGGCGGCCCCGAAGTCCTGCAACTCGCCGAAGTATCCGATCCCCAGCCACGCGAGGGCGATCTGATCGTGCGCGTGCGCGCCGCCGGCGTGAACCGCGCCGACTTGCACCAGCGACTCGGCCGCTACCCGCCGCCGCCCGGCGAGCCGGAGACCATCGGCCTCGAGATCGCCGGAGAAGTCGAGCACCCGGCCGGCGGGTACAGGCCAGGCGACCGGGTGATGGCCCTGCTGGCAGGCGGAGGCTACGCGGAAAAGGCGCGCGTTCCGGCGGCGCAAGCGATGCCGATCCCGAAGACGCTCTCCTTCCAGGAGGCCGCCGCCATCCCCGAGGCGTTCCTCACCGCCTGGTTGAACCTCGCGACCCTCGGCGCGCTGCAGCCAGGACACGTCGTGGTCGTGCATGCGGCGGCGGGCGGGGTAGGCAGCGCCGCCCTCCAGCTTTGCCGGTCTGCCCGAAGCGGTGCGGGCCGCTTCGGGTGGGAGAGGTGCGGACATCATCCTCGACGTGGTCGGAGGGGCCTATCTGGAAGCGAACGTCGCCGCTCTCGGACTTCACGCCCGGCTGTGCTGCATCTCGACGCAGTCGGGAAGCAAGGGAACGCTGGACATCGGCGCGCTCCTGGTCCGGCGCCTGACGGTGCTCGGGTCGACGCTGCGCACCCGCAGCGCGGAGCAGAAGGCGCGGCTGGTCGCGGACTTCTCCGCGCGCGTCCTCCCCCGCTTCGAGCGCGGCGAGCTGCGCCCGGTGATTGCAAAGACGTACCCCCTGGCCGACGCCGCGCGCGCCCACGAGGATCTGGAGAACGATCGGGTTGTAGGGAAAATCGTCCTGATTCCGTAGATCTGAGCAGAATGAGAAGTTTGCCGGTTCGGTCTCCTCGCTGAGAATGGCTCGCGCTTCCGGGGGTACTTGCGAGGGGGAACACGTTGCCGCGCACCGTGTTGATCGTCGACGACAGCCCCACCATCCGGGGCTTCGCCCGGCTCTTCCTCAAATCCCTGCAAGTCGAGGTGAAAGAGGCGGAAGACGGCGCCAGCGACTTTCTCGGCAAACCCCTGAGGGGTCCGGAGCTGCAGGAGCTGGTGAAGAGGCTCTTGAGGACCGCGGCGTGAGCCTTCCGCACCTGCTGCTCGTGGACGACTCGGAAGCCGTGCTTGCATTCGGGAGGGCGGCGCTCTCCGGGCATTACGCGATCAGCACCGCGACCACGGGCCGGGAAGCGCTGGCAAAGGTCCCGCAGATCGAGCCCGACGCCATCCTGCTCGACCTCTCCATGCCGGAGATGGACGGAGACGAGGTGCTCGCGCACCTTCAAGATGATGCGGCCCTGCGCCAGATTCCGGTGATCATCATCACCAGCGAGAAGCTGCGTGCCGAGGCCTGCCTGCGAAACGGCGCCAAGGCCTTCCTCCCCAAGCCGATCCGCGCTCAGGATCTGCTGCCGCTGGTCGAACGGGTGCTGGAAGAAGCACGGGCCCAGGCGCGCGCGGGCAACGTCGCCGTCCTCTTCGTCACCGTGGGAAAGATCGAGCTGGGGTTTCCGCTGGAGAGCGTGCGCAACGTCCTGCACCAGACGGCGACCCGGCCGCTGCCGCTCGGTCCCTCCTATTTGACGCAGATGTTCGACCTGCACGGCGAACCGGTCGCGGTGCTCGACCTGGCCTACCGCCTGGGGGTCGAGCACGCCCAGCCGGTGGTGGAGCGGAAGCTGGTGGTGGTGGAGCGCGACCGCGTTCGCATCGCGCTGTGCGTCGATGAAGTGCGCGATCCGGAAGAGCTGGCCCAGGACCAGGTCACGCCGCGTGAGCGCCTGGGTGGCTCGCAGCACGGGGCGCTCGGCGAGGCGCTCCTCGCAGTGGTGAAGACGGCACGAGGGGCGCTGCCGCTCATCGATCCGCGCGCGCTCGTCTCCCGCGAGCTGTTGCGCAAGCTCGCCTCCGGACTGCGGGCGGAGACAGCGCGATGAGGCGGTACGACGAGCATGCCCTCGAGGAGCTGATCTCGTACGCGGCGGAGTGGACCGGCTTTTCCCGCGATGCCATCCTTCCCGACGCGGTCCGGCGCGCGGCTGCCGGGCTCGGTCCACCCGACGAAGTGCTGCCGCGCGCGGCCGCCCGCGAGCTCTCGGTGGTACACGCTCTCTGCCAGGCGGTCTCGGTCGGCGAGACCTACTTCTTCCGCCATCCCGACCATTTCCGCTGGGTGGCCAAAAGCTTTCTTCCCGAGCTGCTGCAGGGAGGGCGCTCTTCCATCCGGGCGTGGAGCGCGGGCTGCGCTACGGGCGAGGAAGCGTACTCCATCGCGGCGTGCCTGCTCGATCTGCTGCCCTGGCCGCGCACCGTTTCCCTCGAGGTCGTGGGAACCGACCTGCTCGAGCGCAACCTCGCGGCGGCGCGCGTCGGCGAATACGGGGCGTGGTCGCAGCGGCCCTCCGGCCCGGTGCTGCATCCGATCTTCAAGGATGCCGGAAGCGGCCGCGTCCGGATCGACGATGCGGTGCGGGCGGTCACCCGCTTCGGCGAGCACAACCTGCTCGAAGAACCGCCCGGCCAGTTCGATCTGATCTTCTGCCGCAACGTGCTCGTGTACTTCTCGCAGCAGGCGGTGCAGACGGCGGTCCGCCACCTCTCGCGGGCGCTGTTGCCCGGCGGGGCGCTCCTCTTCGGCTCGATGGACGTCTCCGAACCGCCGCCGGGACTTCTGCGGGCGAGCCCGCCCGAGCTGCAGATCTATCGGCGCCTCGATGCCAGGCCCGCGGCGAAGCCTGCAGCTCCGGCCGTCGCGCCTCCGGCGGGGCCGCCGCCGCCCTACGTCCCTCGCGTGCGCCTGCCCGAGCCGGTTGCGCTGCACCTGCGGGCCTTGGTGCACATCGAGCGGGGCGAGAAGAAGCGGGCCGAGAAGGAACTGGAGGAGCTCGCCCGCCAGGTCCCCGATTACGTCCCTGGGATCCTCGAGCGCGCGCTCTTGCACGTGCGGATGGGCGAGAAGTCCGCCGCGAGCAAGCTGATGCGGGAGGTGCTCAGGCGCATCGAGAAGCTGCCCGCCGACGAGGTCCTGGCCGGGCCCGAGCCGGCGCCGGTGAGCTTCTACCGTGACTCCGCGCAGACGTTCCTCCGCTCCAGCCGCGGAGGCTACGAGTGAAGTTGCGGGCGCGCGAGATCGACGGCGTCACCGCCGAGGTGGAGGCGCTGCTGCTGCAGCGCGCCGAGCGCGTCCGGCACAAGCCCGCCGAGGCCGACGACGAGACCCTGCTCTGGGTCGCCGAGTTTCCCGTCGGCGAGGAGACGTACGCGCTTCCGCTCGAGACGCTGCGCGCCGCGGTGCCCTTGAAGATGGTGACCGCGGTGCCGCTGTCGCCGCCGCACGTGATCGGAATCCTCCGCTTCCAGGGGCAGATCGTCACCGCGCTTTCGCTCGCGTCGCTCCTCGGCGGCCGCGGATGGCGGGAAGATCCGGCGGTGCTCCTGGTGGTGGATCCTGGCTTCGGCCGCCTGGTGGCGCTCGACTGCGAACGCATTCCCAAACCCACCGGGCTGCCGCACGCGCTGGTGGAGGAGGCGCGGGCCCGATCGACCGGCGCGATCTCCGAGATCACGCTCCCCGGGATGCGGCAGGTGAACCTGCTCGACCTGCTCCGCTTGATGGATCGCCGCCACGCCCAGGAGAAGCGGTGATGGATCCGCTCCTCGAGCAGCTTCTCGCCGGGTTCGTGGAGGAGTCGCAGGAGATCTACGAGCGCGTCACGCGGAATCTCATGGAGCTGGAGAAGTCGCCCGCGCAGGGGCCGGGCTTCGACGACCTTGCGCGGGGTCTGCACACGCTCAAAGGAAGCGCGGCGACTCTGGGACTGGAGGAGCTGGCGGACTTCGCCCATCGGATGGAGGACGTGATCCTCCCTCTGCGCGGCTCGGCGAAGCCGCTGCCCGCGGCGGTTGCAGACGCCGTGCTCAAGTCGCTGGACGTCTGGATGGCGCGCCTGCGCGCCATCGCAGCCAAGGGAGATCTCCCTGATCTCCTGCCGAGCTTCGCGCTGCTCGAGAAGGTCAAGCCTGCCGGCGCGGCGAAGAAGAAGAATGGAGCGGGCAAGAACGGCAAAGGCCGTGCCGTGCCGGAAAAGCGGGCCGCGGAGGTGGCGCCTCCGCCCGAAGCTGCCCCTCCGCCGCCTCCGGTGGCCTCGGCACCGGAGCCGGCGCCCGTTCCGGTTGCGGACGACGCGCAGGCAGACAGCTGGCGCGTGAGCACCCGGCAGGTGATCGCGCTGCTGCAGGAAGTGGAACGGCTGCGCGAAGTGCGGCTCCGTGTCGAGGAGCGCCGGCGAGAGCTGGAAAAGGCCGTCCTGCAGCTCGACCGGCTCGGGATCCAAGCGGAGACGGCCGAAGCGCGCGCGGTGTTGCTCGGAGTGCGGCGCTCGCTGGGCGCCGACGGCGAGGAGGCGGCGGACATCGTCTCCTCGATGGAAGAGGGGCTCAAGACGATCTCCACGACGCCGGTGCGCACCGTCCTCGATCCCCTCCGGCGCGCCGTGCGCGACCTGTGCAAGGCGACCGGGAAACAGGCGAAGCTCTCCGTGGTCGGCGCGGAGGTCTCGCTGGACCGCCGCGTGATCGAGCAGCTGCGCGGGCCGTTGATCCACCTGGTGCGCAACGCGGTGGACCACGGCCTGGAGATGCCGGAGGTGCGCGAGGCGCGCGGAAAGAACCCCGAAGGCGCCCTCACCATCCGGATCGAACAGCAGGGCAACATGCTCTTCATCGAGGTGGGCGATGACGGGGCTGGGCTCGACCTGGAGCAGATCCGCGAAGCCGCCCTGCGGCGCGCGCTGGTCGCTCCGGATGAGCTGGCGAGCATGTCGACCCAGCAGCTCCATCAGCTGATCTTCCGGCCCGGCTTCTCCACCAGGATGGAGGCGACGGAGTTCTCAGGCCGTGGGGTGGGCCTCGACGTGGTGCGCAACCAGATCCAGGCGCTGCAGGGGCACGTCGAGGTGCAGAGCGTCGCCGGGCAGGGGGCGCGCTTCGTCCTCACGCTGCCGGCCGACCTGGGCAGCTCGCCGGTGCTGGTGGTCCGCTGCGGCGAGCACCAGCTGGGGGTGCCGATGGCGGCGGTGGAGTCGTCGCGCGTCGCCCGGAACGACGACCTGCGCGTCGGCCGATCCCGCGTCCAACTCGATCATCGGGAGCAGCTGATCCCCGTGCAGGACCTCGGCGCCCTGGTCGGGTTGCGCCAGCAGGAGGTGCCGGCGGAGGGACAGCCCCTGCTGATCCTGCTCGC
>VBKQ01000296.1 GCA_005879505.1 Deltaproteobacteria bacterium | reverse complement strand
CGGCGAAGTTCACCATGATCTGGAAGTTGGTGGGCGCCGCGTTGGGCAGGACGAATCGCGCGTCCTCGGCGGGGATGCCCGCTGCCACCGCCTCCCGGTAGACGCGGGTGATCTCCTCCATCAGTTTCTCGAACTCGGCCGCCCTACCCGCCTCGCGCCAGCTCTCCGGCATCACGTACTCCAGGCGCTCCTCGTTCTTTCCGGTGAAACGGACGTAGCGCTGCGACTGCTGCTCGAAGGAGATGCCGATGCGGTGGCGGACGAACTGGTGGCTGAGCGAGCGCGACACGCCGGAAATGCCGAACCAGAAGACCACTTGCTCGAGCGGGGAGACGTGGCCCGTCTTCAGGCGCTCCTCGACGAATTGGGCGATCTTCTCCCGCGGCACGGTGCCGGCCGCGATGTCGTCCCACACCTCGCGGGGCGTCTTCGGGGTGTAGCAGGTGCGGTAGGCCCCGTAGAGCTTGGTGAGCGGGTCGTTCGCGATGTCGATGAGCACGACGTCCATGGGCGCTTTGTACCGCACGCGACCGGGCCACGGCCCTTGTTTTTTCGGCGGCGCTGTGGTCGGGCGGTCTGCATGGCACTGTACGTCGGATCGGAAGCCACGCGATCGGGGCGCTGAAGCAAGAACACAAGCTCTCTTCAGGCCAGATGTGCGGCCGGCGCCGCGGCCGGCAGGAAGATGGTGAAGGTCGCGCCCTTCCCTTCCTCGCTCTCGACCACGATGCGGCCGTGGTGGGCCTCGACGATGCTGTGCGAGACCGACAGGCCCATCCCCACGCCCGCGCCGTTCTTCTTGGTGGTGAAGAAGGGGTCGAAGATCCGCTCTCGCAGCGCGGCCGGGATGCCCTCACCCGTATCGCTGATGCTCAGTTTGAGCGCCTCGCCGCCCACGTCCGTGAGCTGGACCTTGAGCTCGCCGCCCTCGGGCATGGCCTGGATCGCGTTCTCGACCACGTTGGCGACCGCCCGCTGGATCCGCCCGGGATCGCCCTGCGTGTGCCGGGTCGAGGCCTCCAGGTCAGTCACCACGCGAATGTTCTGCTTCGCCAGCTGCCCGGCGTACAGATCGAGGGCGGCGCGCACGGGCCCGTCGAGAGGAAACGTGCGACCCTCACCGCGCTCCTGTTCCGCGAATGCCCGCAGCTCGGATACGATCTTCGCCATCCGGAACGACTGGTCGAGCGCCTGCTGGATCGTCGCCGCCTGGGGGGAGCCCGGCTGGAGGTCCAACCGCAGGATGGTGAGCAGCCCCGTCACAGCGGTGAGCGGATTGTTCAGCTCGTGGGCGATGCCGGCGCCGAGCGAACCGAGGGCTGCGAGCCGGCGCGTGCGCAGGATTTGATCTTGCGCGGTCCGCAGCTCGCTCGTGCCCTGGTCGACGCGTGCCTGCAGCTCCGCGTTCCAGCGGCGGATCTCGTCGTCGCGGCGCCGCAGATCGCCTGCCATGCGCCGGAAGGCGTCGGCAAAGCGGCCGATCTCGTCGCCGCGCTTGATGTCGAGATCGACGTCGTATCGGCCCTCGCCGAGCTGCGCCACCGCATGCGACAGCTTCTCCATCGGGCCGGTCAATCCGCGCGAAAGCACCACGCCGAGCACGGCGATGAGCAGGAGCGCAACCGCTGCCCAGAACGCGCTGTAGAAGCGGACGTGGTGGGCCGGCCGGAAGGCGTCGTCCGTCGGCTGTGCGACCAGCACCGTCCAGCCGATCTGCGGCACCGGGGCCGCGGAAGCGAGCCACCGGGTCCCGTTCGCGCCGGCGACCACGCGGGAGACCGGCCTGCCAGCAACGGCGGCGGAGACCAGATCGAGCTCCGCGCGGGTGAGTGCGATCGTCGTGTTGCCGGCGAGCAGCTCGCCGCGGGCGTCCACCACGCGCGCGACGTCGTCGCCGGCGAGCTGCCGCATCCGCTGCTCGATCTCGCCGAGCGACACCTCGGCCGCGACCACGGAACGCTGGCCGCGGATCTGCAGCGCGACGGCGATCCGGGACTCCCCGTCGCTGCGGTAGGGCGAACCGATCGCCGTCCCTCCGTCGATCGCCAGGCGCAGTGGTACGTGGGAGAGGAAGCGCTGCACCTGCGCCGGGTCGCCGTGCACTCCCGCGAGGCGCGGACCGGCGACCGGCGGCGCAAGCAGGGCGCCCTCGTAGTCGAGAAGCGCCAAGGCACGCACGAAATCGAGCTGGCGGTACGGGATCCCCAGCACCTTGGCCGTCTCGTCGCGGGTGAGCTCGCCGAGGGGGAGCATGCCGGCCGACATGCGCAAGCTCTCGAGCGCGCGGGCGATGAAGCGCTCGCATCCGCGCGCAGCCTCCGCCGCGGCCGCCGCCTGCGCGCGGCCGACGGTCCGCTCCAGCTCGGTCTTGCTGGCGGCGAAGGAGAACGAGGCCGCGAGCGAGAGCGGCACCAGGCCGACGGCCCCGAGCGCGAACAGGATCCGGGTGCGAAAGCTCACGCCGCCTGGTGATCGCGAAGGCGGCGCACGTGCGCCTGCAGCTGGCGCACCACCCGCTGCAGCTCTCCGCGGAAGGGAGCCACGTCGAGGCCGGGGCGCTTCGCCATATCTTCGAGCAGCATGAGCGCCATCTCCACGCCGACGATCTCCGCACTCTGCCGGCTCCCGCCGCCGTCGAGCTGCTTGACGAGCTCGTCGCGCTCGGCCTTCAGATCCCGGGTCGCCTGCTCGACGCGCGCCTCGAGGACCTCGTTGAACATCTCGATCTCGGTGCGCTGCTGCGAGACCTCCGACTCCTTCTTGTTCAGCTCCGACTCGAACTGGCGTAGCCGTTCGAGGAAACGGGCGCGGTCGAACTCGGCGCGCTGGTGCTCGATGGCGCGGCGCACCTTCTCCGCCACGAGCTCGATGTCCTGGAAGGGCTTCTCCAGATAGTCGGCGGCGCCCAGGCGCAGCGCCTCCACGGCGGAAGCAGTGGAGGCGTAGGCGGTCATCACGATGCAGGCGCAATGCGGCAGCAGCTTGCGCACCTCGGAGATCAGGGCGAGCCCGTCCTTGCCGGGGAGGTTCTTGTCCACGAGCATGCAGCCGAAATTCTCGCGCTGCAGGACGTCGGTGGCCTCTTCCGCGTTGGAGACGCTGGTCACCCGCAGCCCCTGCCTGGGGAGAACGCGCTGCAGGACCTGCACGACGATGGGTTCGTCGTCGACGATCAGGACCGTGTCGGGAAAATTCACGATGTCGATGCCGACCATCTTTTCCCCCCAGGCGGTGCGGTGATCGGTTGTATTCCGCTGTCATTCGGGCCAGCAACTTACTGAAATCTCGCCGTCTGTGGGCGCGTGTCAGTGGAATCTGACAGCCCGGGGGAGCCCGTCACATCGGCGCACACGCCCGGCGACGGTTTGCGTACGATAGCGCCGTGATGAGCACGTTCTTGCGCGCGGTGCGGCGCGTAGTTCGCGCGATCCCGCGCGGCACGACGCTCTCCTACGGCGAGGTGGCTCTCCGCGCGGGCAAGCCCGGTGGAGCGCGGGCCGTCGTGGCCGCGCTCCATCGGCTGGACGACATTCCCTGGTGGCGCGTGGCCCGCCATGATGGGACGCTCGCCCCCCAGGTCGCGCGCCAGCAGGCCGCGCTGCTCCGTCAGGAAGGGTGGAAACCTCGCCGCCGGGCCGCGAAGCGCGGATAAACTCTCCGCCGTGGCCCTCTACGTCGTGAGCGATCTACATCTCGGCGAGAGCACCCTGGCCTCGATGTTCCGTGACGAGGACCAGGGGCGGCGTTTCACCGAGGTCTGCACGCGGGTGGCGAGCGAGCCGGACGGCGAGCTGATCCTGCTCGGCGACATCTTCGATCTGACCGCAGCCTGCCCCCCACACAAGGGCCTGACCCAGTTCGGCGTCTCGCTGGACGTGCCCATCGAGGACAAGCCGCCGCGCCCGCTTCCGGCGGTGATGAAGAGCATCCGGGAGCACAACCCGACGGCGCTGGACGCGCTGGAGAAGCTTTCCGCGCAGGCGCCCGTCACGCTCGTGCCGGGAAACCACGATCGCCACCTCGGCGAGGGCGGCGGGCGCGAAGCTCTCGACGCGGCAGGGCTGCCGAAAGTGGGGATCGAGACGATGGCCGCGCGGCGCGTGCTCGACAAGTGGGTCGTGTTGCAGCACGGGCACCAGTGGGATCCGTCGAACGCGACGCCCACCGGCGGCGGGGAGACCATGACCGCGGTCATCCACCACGCGGTGATCCCCTTCCTGCGGCACATCACCCCGCGCCTCAACGTGCACATCGATCCAGACCGCCTGGTGGCGCTGAGGCCCGAGGAGCGCGTCATCCCCGTGCTCGAGCGGTGGCTGAGGCCCGGCGTGTTCGAGCGATTCATCGATGCGCTGCTGGCGATCCTGGTGGAAAACGGCGCGCTTGCCCGACCGCTCGCATGGGTGACCACACCCTCCCTCTTGCGCTGGCGCCTCAAGGACGACGACGATCTGTGGGAGCGGGCCGGCGCATCCGCCCTGGCCGTGCTGGAAGGAGTGAAGTCGCTGCCCGGCAAGCCGCCGCCTCCCGACGTGCTGGTCCTCGGACACACCCACGTGATGGATTGGGCCGTGCAGGATGGGCGCCCGGGAGTACAGCGCCTCTACGTCAACCTCGGGACCTGGAGCGCGCGCGCGACGGACGCCGCGGGTCCGATGGACGCAGCCATGCCCCTGCTGCAGATCGATGCGGACTCGCGGCAGCTGCGGGCACAGATGGTCGATTGCTCCAGGCGGTGGCGGCCGCTGCAGCGGTTCGAGGTGGACCGATGACCCGACGGAAGACACCCACCGCGAAGCCGGCCGGGCGGCGCTCTGCGGGGCGGAAGGCTTGAAACACGCGCTTCTCGTCGTGCTCGCAGCGTTGCTCGCGCTGCCTGCGGAGGCGCGCGTGCGCAAGAAACGCAAGCGCCCCGCCGCGGTGGCCACCCGCGCCGAGGACGATCCGCGCAGAAGAGGGAGCTCGCCGGCATTCGCAAGGTCATCGATCGCGTTCGTGGCGCCGCGGGATCTCGCGCAGCTCGACGAGTCGGCGGTGGAGGTCCGCCTGCAGATCAAGGGCTACGCGATCGGTGCGCCGAAACCGGGCGGGCCGGTCCCGCATGCGCACCTCATCGTCGACAACGAGCCGGCGCTCGAGATCGACGACGGCACCGTGCCCTGGGCGCTGGGAGGCCTCTCGCCGGGCCCGCACGTCCTGCGGGCGGTGCTCTGCCGGCCCTGGCACGAGGTGGTGAAGGCGCCCAGGGCGTTCGCGATGGTGCGTTTGTGGATCGGGCCCCGGCTCTCCGGAAAGGCGGGAAGGGCCGCGGAAGCCGCGGTATGGCCGAATCCGAGACGGCCGATCCTCACCCATGTCCTTCCCATCGGCGCGCCCTCGAAGGGCCTGGTGCTCGCGCGCATCGAGCAAGATGGGGCGCAAGCAAAGGAACCGGATCTCCCGCCGCCGGCGGGAGCGAACCGGGCGGTGGTCGATTTCTACTTGTCCAATGCCA
>VBKQ01000354.1 GCA_005879505.1 Deltaproteobacteria bacterium | reverse complement strand
CGCCGGGCATCAGTCCCTCTCCGCAGGCCTTGTCGGGGACGGAGGCGCTCCGTTCGAGGAGCAACGTGCGCAGCCCACGCTCCGCGGAACGGATGGCCGCGGCGAGCCCCGCCGGGCCGCCCCCGGCCACGACCACGTCGGTCATCACCACTGCAGCCTCGCGAGCAGCGAGCGCGCGGTCTCCTTCGCGACGTGCAGCAAGGTGACCCGGTCGGGAGGCCTCAGCTCGCCGGACTGCAGCTGACGCAGCGCTTCGCCCCGGCGCAGCTTTCCGCTCGAGGTGCGCGGCAGGGTCCCCGGAGCGAGGAGGTGGACCTCATGGGGACGAATCCCGGTGCGCTCCGTGACGCGGGCGCGGATCTGCTCGACATCTGCGGCGCCGTCCGCTTCCACCAGAAGGGCCAGCTGCTCGCCTTCGGCGGTTGCGACGCCCACGGCCGCGGCGCATCCAGGCCGCACCCCGGCAACGCCGTCGAGCGCCTCCTCGAACTCCTGCGGCGCGTGGTTCGAGCCGCGCAGGATCACCACGTCCTTCGCGCGGCCCGAGACGAACAGCTCACCGTCCTGGAGGAAGCCGAGATCGCCAGTGTCCAGCCAGCCATCGCGGAGCGCGGCATCGGTCGCGTTCCGATTTCCGAAGTACTCCCGCATGACCGAGGGTCCGCGCACGAAGATCCGCCCTTCGCGCACGTCCACGTCGATGCCAGGCAGCGGAGCGCCGACCGAGGCCAATTCGCGCGCTCCATGCGCGATGGCTCGGGGACCGCGGCCCGCCGGCGTGAACGTCACCGCCAGGGACGCCTCCGAAAGGCCGTAGACCGGCATCAGCGCCCGCGCATCGAAGCCGTAGCGCGCGAACCGGTCCGAGAACCGGCGCAACACCGCCGGAGCAACAGGCTCCGCTCCGTTCAGCGCGAACTGCCAGGATGAGAGGTCGACGCCCTCCAGGTCGCGCTCGCGCACCCGCCTCAGGCAGAGACCATAGGCGAAGTTCGGAGCCACCGCGATCGTCGCGCGCTTGCGCGAGATCGCGCGCAACCAGACCGCGGGGCGGGCGAGGAAGACCTCGGGTGGAATCAGCGTGAGCGGGCCGGGCCGATCCACGGCAAGCAGCAGGCAACCGATGAGCCCCATGTCGTGGTAGAGCGGCAGCCAGGAAACGCCGGCCTGCGCGTCGTCGGCGGGCACGATGGTCTCGATGGCGGCTACGTTCGCGAGCACGTTCGCGTGCGTCAGCGCGACCGCCTTCGGATCCACCGTGGTCCCGCTGGAGAACTGGATCAGGAGCAGGTCGTCCGGGCTGGCGGGCGAGATCAGCGCTCGCGCAAGCTGGACGCGCCGCAGGCCAAGGGGAGGCCGGGCCTCCGCCACAGCGACCCCGAGCAACCGCGAGATGCGCGGGTCGCTGAGCACGAGGCGCGCCCCGCAGGCGCGGAGCATGCGCGCGGTCCGGCGGTGGAACTCGTCCATCCGCCCGAGGCGCAGCGGAGGGTAGAGCGGCACCGGGATCGCTCCCGCGAGCACGGCGCCGAAGAATGCATCCATGAATTCCGGGCCGGTGGGAAGGACGATGGCGATGCGGTCGCCGCGCTTCACCCCCAGCTCGCGGAGGCCTCCCGCGGCCCGCTGCGCGCGCTCGTACAGCTCGGCGAAGGAAAGGAACGTCTCCCGTTCATGCCCGTCGAGAAACGTAAGACCCAACTGCGACCGCGCGGCGTGCTCCAGCGCGGCCTGAATCGTCGGGTGGCGCGGTGCAACCGCTGGGCCGCCGGTCAGCACGCGGCCGCCTCCTCGCGCCGGCGGAGCACCAGGGCGGCCAGCCCGGCGACGGTGCGGACGACAGCGGCGTCTTCCTCCTTCAACGCCACCCGGAAGTGGTCTTCGAGATCGACCACCAGCGTGAGCAAGCCCACCGAGTCGAGCTGGAGATCGCGCACCAGATCGTCGCCCGGCCGCACCTCGCGCTGCATGCCCAGCTCCTCGCGCAAGACGCGGCCGATCTCGCCGAGTACCTCATCCATGCGGAACGAACCTCGGGACGCCGGCGAAGGTGCGCTCCCAGGCCGCGCCGAGCGCCCGTTCCTCCACCCGGATACGGACGCGCAGCAACATTAGATTTAGCGCCGAGAACAGCAGCGCGCAGATCCAGGCTCCGTGGACGAGCGGGACGCAGGCCATCTCGATCGCGACTGCCACGTAGTTCGGATGCCGGACGAATCGATACGGACCGGCGCGGACCGGCGATTCGCCGGGAACCACGATCACGCGCACGTTCCAGCGCCATCCGAGCCTCGAGATCGCCCACCAGCGCAGCGCCTGCGCGCCAAGCGCAGCGCCCGCGCAAGCCCAGCCCAGCGCGCCTGGAAACGGACGGCGCAGCAGAAGGACCTCCGCCGCGCACGCCGGCAGGAACAGCGCGTGCACGGCCGCCATCCAGCGGAAGTGGGCCGCGCCGCTCTCTACGCCCGAATGCCTGAGGGCGATGCGCGCGTTTCTTCGGGACAGCAGCAGCTCCGCGATCCGCTCCGCGCCGAAGAGCGCGAGAAATGCCAGGTACGCGGCTACCATTCGAGCAGCACCAGCTCTGAGCAGAATCCGGGACCCATCGCCAGCAGCAGGCCGCGGTCGCCGGGACTTGCCTCTCCGGCGGCGAGCAGATCCGAGAGCACGAAGAGCACGGAAGCAGAGGAAAGGTTCCCGACCTTCTGCAGTGAGTCCCAGCTGCGCTGCATCGTCGAGCGCGGAATTTCCAGCGCCTCCTCGCAAGCCTCGAGAACCTTGGGACCACCGGTGTGGCAGATGAAATGAGCGATCTCGCTTCGCTTCAACCCTTGCGCTGCCAGGAAGGCATCGACGTCCGCGCGAAGCTTCTCCCGGACCAGCTGCGGGACGGCGGGCGAGAGCACCACCTTGAACCCGGAATCGACCACGTCCCATCCCATGACGCGCTCGCTGCCGGGATAGAAGACCGAGCGGGTCGCGGCGATGCGCGGTCCGCGGCCGCGTGCTCCGCCATCCAGCACCGCGGCGGCGGCGCCGTCGCCGAACAAGCCGCTGGCGATGATGTTCGGAATGGAGAGGTCTTCGCGCTGCAGGGTGAGCGAGCACAGCTCGACGGCCAGCAGCACGGCCACCTCGCCCGGGCCGCCGCGAAGGACGTCCGCGACGCGCGAAAGGCCCGCCGCGCCGGCTACGCACCCGAGCCCGAAGATCGGGACGCGCTTCAGGTCGGCGCGAAGGCCGAGGCGATCGACGAGCCGCGCATCGATCGAGGGCGTCGCGATCCCGGTGACGGTGACGAAATAAAGGTGGTCGACCTGCGCGGGCGAAAGGTCGGCTGCGAGCAGGGCGCTGCGGACGGCCTCGGCCCCCAGATCGACCGCGGCCTCCGTCCACGCGGCGTTGCGCGCAGCGAAGCTCCGCAGCTCCCGATATCGTTCGAGGGGCAGGGCCAGGTGCCTGCCTCCGACCCGCACCGCCCGGTGGAGCTGCTCCAGGCGTTCCAGGTTGAAGTGCTTCTGGCCCCACAGCTCGCGAAACGAGGCGAGCAGCGTGTCCTGATCGGCGAAGTTCGGCGGCAGGGCCTGCGCGACCGAGAGGATGCGCGCCATGGCCGTCATACAGGCTCCGGGACGTGAATCCGCTCGCGCACTTGCCGTCCTCCGCGCACAAGGTGGCGCGGTGCGCAAGGGTAACGCGCCGATCGGACGCCGGACAGGGAATTGGCGAAGCCCACGATCACGTGGACCGCGGCGGTGACGGCTTATTCCTACAGCATTTGCTTGCCGGCCTTGGTGTTGACGACCGAGCGAAGCGCCGCGAGGTCGCTCTCCTCCGGCCGCCACTCGCGCAGGTGCGAAAGCCGGCGCATCGCGAACCGGTGGCCGGCGGCGACCACCGAAGGGCCGGCATGGGAATGGGCGGCCTGCGGCGTCTCGGAGCGCGCCAGCTTCGCCGTCTCGTGCCGGTGGTGCGGATCCACCCGGCCCTCGTCGTTCACGCGGATCTTCGAGAACCAGACCCGGGCGACCTGCGCCGGCTTGTTGCCATGCACCTCGAGTGACATGCCGATGCAGCGGACGAAGCCATCCCCGTCGTGGCGCAGCGCGCGTTCGCCGGCCAGGAAGCGCTGCATCCACGGGTTGGAGATCCGCCGGATCGCTCCCGGCCCCGTGCGCTGGAAGAACCACAGCGTCCTGCGCGACATGTTCCTCCCGTATCACGCGAGCGCGCTGCGCTCGCCAAAAGAGCGCAACCCTGTTCAGCCAGCGACAGCGTTTTCGATCAGCTCGCGCAGCAGCGATCGGTGGCAGTGTGCGTCCTCTGCGCAGGCGCTGGAACAGAGCAACGTGATGGTCTCACCTGCGCGCACCCGCGCGGCGAGCTTGTCGATGCGCGCGCGCCGTCCCGCCATCTCCGCGAGGAAGCGCTCCCGGTACTCTTCCCAGGAGATCGGAGGTCCGCGCTTTCCGTAGACGTCTGCATGCAGCGCGCGGCTTGGCCCGAGATCCGAGTCCCATTCGTCCCATGTCTCCTCCGATTTGCGCACCCCGCGCGGCCGGTAGCGGCAGACGAGCAGGCGCAGGCCGTCTCCCGGCAGCCTGCGATCGTTCCAGCGGCGCGTGCGAACTGGCATTTTCGCTCTTGATCTACCGGACCGTGCGGGCGTTCGCCGCAGCGAATGCAAATTTCTCAATGGTCGGGGCGTGGGGTAGGGTCGTTTCTCGAGGAGGAACGTGCCCGCGCCACGCCTGCTGGTCCTGGGAGATCCGAAGATGCTGCCCGCGCTCGCCGGTGGGCTCCGAGATGGCGGCAGATTCGACGTCACCGGGGTGTCGCTCGCCGAGCCCGCCGCTGCGCAGGCGGCCGCGGCTGGCGCTGATGCCGTCGCCCTCTTCTACGGCGCTCCGGGCGCGCCGCTGGCTGCTGCGCTGCAGGCCCTCGCGCCGAAGGTTCGAGAGCGGGGCGGCCGTCTGGTGGCGGTGCTGCAGCGCGAGCAGGCCGGGCAGCGCGACGAGTGCTTTCGCGCCGGCGCCAGCGATCTGCTCTTCATGCCGACGCCCAAGGATCAGTTCGTCGACCGGTTGGTGGCATCCGTCGCGCTCGCGTTCAGAGCGGGGGATGGCGCTCCAGCGCCGGTCGCGGTGGCGACGCGCAGCGCTTCGTTGCGCCTCGACCGCGCCACCGTGTCTCCGGCCGGCGTGGAATCCTCTTCGCAGCTCCCGTTCAAGGCCGGCGAGACCGTACGGCTCTCATGGGGAACATTCCAGAGTTGGGGACTCGTCGTTCGCGGCGCTCCCTCCGCGCAGATCCGGTTCGCCGGTCTCACTCATGACGAGGAAGGCAAGATCCGTGAGTGGGTGAAGTCTGCGGCGCAGCAGCAGCCGGCGGCGGCGCAAGCCTCGCCACCTCGTCCTGCGACAAGTCCTCCATCGGGGCAGCGGCCACCGGCAACGGCTGTGCAGGCTACTTCCGTGGTTCCGCGCCCGACGCCTACGCCGCAGTCGGACTCTGCGCCAGTGAGACCGTCGCCACCTCCGCCGCAGGCTGCGCAGTCGTCCGCGGCCGCGCGCGCGGCGCCGGTCGCCGGGCCGCCGCCGGGATTCATGGATCGCAAGCCCGCTCGCCCACAGGCGCCCACGGCGTCCTCCGCCGCAGACGGCTCGCCGGCCACCAGCGCAGCTGTCGCGCGCGCCGCGCCTGTACCGTCGCTGACGCCGCCGCATTCGCCCGCAGCCCGGCCGGCGCCGAAATCATCGAACGGAGACGGCGCGCTCACGTCGCTCTTCGGCGCCGAGGGGAGCGCGCGGGCGCCAGCTCCGGCGGCCAAGACACCGTCCCCGCCGGCAGGACCTCCCTGGCCGAGGCCGGTGGCAATCGATGTGTGCAAGACGGCCGCCATGCAGCTGCTGCAGGGGGCCAATCCGGGGCGGGACATCCCCACGAACGTCGCTGCGTCCGCGCGCAAGCTGACGGCACTGCTCAGCTTGTGGGAGCGCGCCTCGATCGAGAAGAGCGGGATCGATTCGCACTTCGTCCATGCGCTCGGCGCGAGGATCGCGCTCGAGGTCGCAACCGCCGAAGGTACGCGGCTCGCTTCGGCCAACGTCAGCCTGACGGTCGACATGGAGGCGATGGCCAGCTTGACCAAGCTGGCGGACGAAGCCGCTGCCCGGCTGCAGAAGGAAGCGAACACAGCCATCGGCAAGGGCGAGGTGGAGAGCCTGCAGCTCGTCACCGCGGCCAGCGCATCGCTGAGCCGCGATCTGCTCAACCTGAAGGAGACGGGCGATCGGCTGCGCGGCGTCGCCGGCGCCCCGCGCCTCGGGGGCGGCGGCCTCGATCCGGACCTGGTGCTCCCCGGCCAGCAGTCCCGCCTGAAGTCCCTGGCGGCGCAACAGACCCTGGCGCCGGTCAAGCCGGAGCTGCGCGACTTCCGCGGTCTCGACGACCGGCCCGGCCGGGCAAAGGGCGTGTTCGCGGTGCTCCTGGTGGCGGCCTGCATCGGGGTAGGCGTCTATTCCTTCTATTTCGCGCTCCCGCAGCACGTGATCGTCAAGGCCGGCTCGGCTGGACCGGGCGTGCAGCGCGTCGACGTCACCGGTCCCGCGGCGGTGGTGACGATCACGCCGCAATGGCTGACGGCGTCGGAGACGAACCTTCCGAAGCTCGTCCAGTTGCTGCGAGCTCGCCAGGTGAAGAAAGCGGTGCTGATGCTACCGAACGGCACCGCCTCCGGGATCGTCGACGTCGCTACCGGCAAAGCGAGCGGAATTCCGCCGGCGCCGTACTGACCAGGCTCTCTAAAACTCCGGCACCTCGACGACATCGTACGTCCCGCTGCCGTGCAGCACTTCAGTATAGAGGTAGTTGCCGTTCATTCCGTTCGCGCAGGTCATCGAGTTCGGCCCGAATCCAGCGAACGAGCCGCAAGCCTGCAGCGTCACGTCGTGCACCAAGCCGTCCGCGGCGGCAGCCCCCATCGTGTACCAATAGCGCATGCGGATGGGGCCCTCCGGCGGGAAGGGGAGATCGGTCCACCCGTTTGCGTTGGCCACCCAGGCTGAGGCGGTCCCCGGAGCGACGGCGGAGGAGGGATTGATGGCGCTCACCGCAGAAGGGTTGAGCGTCTGCGGGGTGGAGAAGGTGCCTTGGCCGTCGTGGAGATTCTTGAAGTAGAGGCGGAACTTGCTCATGATCGCCTGCAGCTCGGAGCGGCGGCCGCGGGCCGTGATCCGCTGATATCCGGGGATCGCGATGCTCGAGAGGATCCCGATGACCGCGACCACGATCATCAGCTCGACCATCGTGAAACCGCGCGCTGGGTGGATGCTGCGTCCCATCACGCGATTGTGCGGTGCGAAACGAGCGCCGCGCAACATCCCGGTTGGACCACCCGGGACTACTTCTTGCGCGTTTGCACCAGATCGGCCGGTAAGACGGCGCCGGCTCCGAACTTTTCCGCGATGGCGTCGAGCGACCGGTTCAGCCGGTCTCGCTTCTGCTTCCCCGCGTCGAACAGTCCGAGCTGGGGCGCGCCTGTGTGCAGGTCTCCGGCGTGGACACCCGTCAGCCGGACGGGGTGCGCCTCCACCTTACCGAGCAGCCGGACCGCGACGCGGAAGATCTCGGCGGAATCGTCGGTGGGCAGCGGCAGCGTCTGCTGACGCGTCACCACGCGAAAGTCGGCGTACTTGATCTTCAGATGGACCGAGCGCGCCTGCATCCCCGCCCTGCGCAGCCGCGCGCCCACCCGCAGCGCCTGCTCGTGGATGAAGGGGAGCAGCTCTTCGCCTTCCAGATCGTCGTCGAACGTTTCCTCCGCCCCGATGCTCTTCGCTTCCACGTCCGGTTCCACCGCACGCGGATCGATCCCGTTCGCCAGATCGTGCAGCCACGGCCCCATCGATCCGAGCTGCGCTTCCAGGTATGCCGGGTCCGCGCATGCCACGTCGCCCACCTTGCGCAGCCCGAGGCGTTGCAGCTGTTCGTCGGTGCGCGGTCCGACGCCCCACAAGCGCGAGGCAGGCAGCGGCGCGAGGAACTCGCGCACCTGACCGCGGGGCACTTCGAGCAGTCCATCGGGCTTGCTCAGCTCGGAGGCGATCTTCGCGGCGAACTTCACTTCCGCGATCCCGACGCTGGCGGTGAGCTGCGTGCGCTCGCGGATGCGCGCCTTGATCGCCTCCGCCTGCGCCCGCGGCGTCCCGAGCAGGGCCTGAGAACGCGTGACGTCGAGGAAGGCCTCGTCGAGCGAGAGGCCCTCCACCTCGGGCGTGAAGGAATGGAAGATCTCGAATACCTGATCGCTGACCGCGGAATACTTGGCGAAGTCGGGCGGAACGACGATCAGCTGCGGGCAGAGGCGCAGCGCCCGCGCCATCGGCATCGCCGAGCGGACGCCGAAGGGACGGGCCTCGTAGCTCGCGGCGCACACCACGCCCCGGCGCGAGGCGCCTCCGACGGCCACCGCCTTGCCGCGCAGGCGCGGGTCGTCGCGCTGCTCGACGGACGCGTAGAACGCGTCCATGTCGACGTGCAGGATGGCCCGCTCCATCGGCGCCGCATAGTAAGCCCGCCGGATGCTGGCGAGCATGGAAAACACGGTCAGGAAGCGCTAGGCGAGGTCGATGCGCTGGATGGCGTGGTACGGCACGATCGTGAGCCGCTCGCTGTCCAGCTTGAGCACCACCGTATAGCCCGCCGCGTGGTGATCCATCTGCAGGATGCGGCCGGCGACCGACTGCCCCCCGGCGAGATGGAGCATCACCGGGCGCAGCTCATCGGCGAGGGCCTTCAGGTTCAGCGTGTGCGCCCCGGTGGCCTCGATGCCGTATGCCACCGCCTCGCGGTACAGCTCGTTCGTCGTGCGCAGGCGGGAAGCGACGATCCCGGCCATGTTCCGGAAGAACGCCGCCGCGATGTCGGGGCGCTCGCGCTGCACCTTGGCGAAGCTTTGCCGCGAAAGAACCAGGAATTCGCTGGCCTCGGTGGTACGCGCCGTGGCGCTGCGGCGGGCGCCGTCGATGAAGCTCATCTCGCCGATCACGTCGCCGGGCCCGAACGAAGCGAGCGACCGGTCGACGTCGCCGCGGATGTTCTTGAAGATGTCCACCCGGCCGCTCTGGACGATGAAGAGCGAGTCGCCGGGATCATTCTCCCGGAACAGCTCCTCGCCGCCGACGAGATTGCGCTCCTCGCAGGCGTCGAGGACCACGTCGGCATCCTCGGACGTGAGCTCGGCGAACAGGCGCCAGCGGTTCAGCTTGCCTTCGTCGGCCACGCATCGTGCATCGCATGGACCCCGAGAGGACCGCAAGTTATCCGGCGTGGAGCACGAGACCTGCGTAGATGGCACGATGTGTGGGCACGGGGAGCTGATGTTTCTCGGCGCGGCGGACGACGGCCCCGCTCAGCCAGGGTAGCTCGAGGCGGCGCCCGCGCAGCAGATCCTGCGCCATCGAGGCGAGCATGCCCGGGGGGAGCGCGTCGATCGCCTCCAGCTGCTTCCGGGCGAGCCCCTCGTCGAGCCGCGCGCCTTCCGCGCGGGCGACGGAGGCCCCTTCCCGCAATGCATCGAGCAGCATCTCCCGCGTCGCGGGATGCGCGCGGACCTCGCCGATCGGCTTGCGCGTCAGCGCGGTCATGCCGCTGAACGCGCTGAGAAAGACGAACTTCTCCCAGGTGACGCGGCGGATGTCTTCGCTGAGGACGCTCTCCACCCCCGCCGATCGGAAGGCCTCGACAGCCGCCTGTAACCGCGGCGTCCGCGAGCCGTCCAGCTCGCCGAGGGTCACGCGCTGCAGCCTGCCCGTGTGGGCGACGGTGCCGGGTTCTGCGATGACGGCGCCGATGTGGGTGACTCCGCCCAGCACGCGCTCGCGCCCGATAGCGGCGGCGAGGATCTCGTCCTTGTCGACGCCGTTCTGCAGCGATACGGCCGCCGCGCCGGGGACGCGCGCCACAGCCCGCGCGGTCTCTTCGGTGTCCCACAGCTTCACCGCCACCACCACCAGGTCCGCCGGGCCCGCCTGCGCCGGGTCATCCACGACCTTCACGCGAAGCTCGGCATCTCCCAGCTCGCTGCGGATCCGCAGCCCGCTCCGTCGCATGGTCTCGGCGTGCGCGCCCCGCGCGACGAACGTCACCTGGTGGCCGGCTTGCTGCAGAGCGCCGTGGTGGCAGCGCTCTGCGCGCCCGTGCTCGATCCCGACGTCCAGCTCTTCTGGCGCGACACGCAGCGGTTCTTCTACCCGTTCAAGCTCGCCATCGCGGAGCGGTTGCGGCGAGGCGAGCTGCCGCTCTGGGATCCGTGGACGGAGTCGGGCGCCTCCGTCCTCGGCCAGCTCACTCCGGGGCTGTGGCACCCAGCGACGCTGCTCTACCTCGCCCTGCCGTTCCCGCTGGCGTTCAAGCTGAACCACCTCATCGCCCTGCCGCTGGCGGCTGCGGGCGCTTTCCTGCTCGCGCGCCGCATCGGAGCGCAACCATGGGCGGCGTCGATCGCGGCCGTCACCTATTCAGGCTCGGGGTTCTTGTGCGCAATGACGGCCAGCAACCTGCCGTTCGCGCTCGGTCACGCGACCCTTCCGCTTGCGGTGTGGGCGATCCTCCGGTTCGTGGACGCGCCTGCCGCTCCCCGCCTGCTCGTTGCCGCGGCGGTTCTGGGAAGCTGCGGGCTCGCCGGCGAGCCGCAGACCATGTTGCTCGCCGGGATCATCGCCGGCGTTTGGGTACTGCTCGGCGCGGGGGCGCGTGCGGCGCCGCGGACACTTGCGCGGCTGGCGCTCTGCGGCGCCTGCGGCGTCCTGTTGTCCGCGCCGGCGACGTTCCCCGCCGCGGAGCGCCTGCGTCTCGGCGATTCGCGCCGGCTGGAGCGTGCGGCGGGACTGTTCGCGCTCGATGCCCGGCGTTTGCCCGGCCTCGCGTTGCCCTGGGCGTTCGATGATGCGCCGGAGCTCGCCGGGCCGGGCGCCTCCGACACGCCGTACTCGGAGTATTTCTCCGGCGAGCCGCACGTCGCCTTCGCAGGTTCCATCGCCGTGGGTGTGCCCGCGCTGGTCCTGGCTGCCTTCGGCGGCGCCGGCCTGCTCGCGGGTGCGGCGCTGTTCCTCCTCGCTGCCTTGGGGCCGGCAACACCGATCGAGTGGCTGGCGTCACACCTGATCCCGGGCTTCGCTTTGTTCCGGTATTCCGAGAAGCTGGTAGGTCCGGCGACGCTGCTGATTGCACTGGCCGCCGCTGCGGGAGCACAGCGGGTCTTGGGCGGCGAAGCGCGCCTGGCCCGGCGAGTGCTCGTGAGCTCCGGGGCGATCGCGGCGATCCTGTTCGCGCTCCGGCTCGCGGGCGCTTTCGGGCACGACTCGATCGCCGTCTGGCTGGCGCAGCACGGGCGCGTCCAGGCGGCCTCGACGGCCCCGCTCTTCCTTTCAGCGCTCTCCCGCGCGCTGCTGATCGAGGCGCTGCTTGCGGCCGGGCTGGCGGCCGCCGCCGCGCTTCGGGAAAAGCGCGACCTCGTCGCCGCGGTGGTCTGCGCCGTGTCCGCCCTTTGCTGTGGCAGTGGACAGCTCGTCACCGCGCCCCGCGAGCTGCTGGAGTCGCGACCGCCACTCGCGGACCTGCTCGCGTCGCGCGCCGGCCCGAGCGCGTCCACCTGGCGCATCGAATCGGATACGGAACAGTCGCTGATCCTGCCCGGGCTCGACGCGCGGCTTCGCCGCGCTGCCTGGAGCGCGCAGGTGCTCGCGCCGCGGATCAATGCAGCTCACCGCATCGAATCCGCTTCGGGCTACGGGTCGCTCAACGATGAAGCCTACGGGCTCGCGCAATCCGCCGCGCCGGGCGTGTTTGGCGCGGTCCTCGGCGTCCGATTCCGCGTTCGCATGCCCTGGGAAACGGCGCCCGGGCCGGGATGGACCGAGGGTCCGTATGGGACCTGGATTCTGGAGCAGCGGACGCTCCCGCGCGCATTTCTCGTATCGCGCGTGGTACGCGCGCAGGCGCCGCTTCCGCTGCTTCGGAATCCCGGCTTCGATCCGGAGCGTGTGGCGGTGACCGCCGGGCTCGGGTTCGACGAGCCGGGCCTTGCGGGTGAGGCGCAGCTCCAGCGCGATTCCCCTGAGCGGATGCGGATCGTGCTGCGGGCGCCCGGGCGGCGGCTGCTGGTGGTGTCGGAGCACTTCGATCCTGGCTGGCGCGCGCGCGTCGACGGAGCGCCCGCGCCCGTTCTGCGCGTCGATCTCTGCGCGCTCGGCGTGGAGGTGCCGGCAGGCGCCCGGGAGGTGAAGCTGCAATTCCTGCCGCGCGGCCTCGTGGCGGGTGCAATCGCGTGCGCAGTGACGCTGGCGCTGCTCGGCGCGCTCAGCGTCCGTCGATATAGGTCTGCAGCTGCTCGATGAGGTACTGCTTGTCGTCCAGCATCAACTGGATCACGTCGCGCATCGAGATGATGCCGACCACCTGTCCCATCTCCTCCACCAGGAGGTGCCGGGTATAGTTCGTCCGCATCAGCTCGGCCGCTTCCGCCTCGCTGGTGGTCGGGGGAACGCGCGGAAGGTCGGTGCGCATCGCCTCACCGATGGGCATGGCGCCGTTGTCTCCCGCCGCAAGCACGCGCGCGACCAGGTCCCGCTCGGTGAGGATCCCGACCACGCGGCCTGCCTCGCGGACCGCAACCGAGCCGATCTTCTTGTCCCGCATCACCTTCGCAGCCTCGCGACAGGGCGTCATCGCGTCGAGCGCCACGAGCGCGTTCGTGACGTGCCTTTCGATGGTGGCCATGTAACCTCTATACCTAAACTCCGTGGACCTCGACCAGCACCTCGACCGCCTCGGTGCGCTGCTCGACAAGGAGCGCGCCGCGGAGACGGAGCGCTTCGCCCAGCTCCCCTTCGCGGAGCGGGTGCGGCGCGGGCTCGCGCTGCCGGACGTCGAAGCCGTCGAGGAGTCCGGGCTCGCCGGACGCTCGCTGGTGACGTACGCCCGCCCTGGCGGCATCGAGCTGGCGGGACAACAGCTTGGAGTCGGTTCCATCGCACGGGTGATTCCAAAGCGCGATGCGGCGGATGACGCCCCGACCGGCATCGTGGCGAGGCGCCAGCGCGCGCGGATCGGCATCGCTTTCGACGAGTCCCCGCCGGATTGGGCGACGGAGGGCCGCGTGGCGATCGAGCTGCTGCCGTCCTCGGCGACCTACGACCGGCTCTCCGGCGCGGTGCGGCGGATGCGCGACACGCGGCGCTGGCACCCGGTGCTCCGCGGGGAGCCACCTCGGTTCCAGGCGCGGCCGCGCGAAGCGGCTGGAGTCCAGCACCGGCTGAATGCGGAGCAGGAGGCCGCGCTGGAGCAGGCGGAGCGCGCCGACGACCTGATGCTGGTGCATGGTCCGCCCGGCACCGGAAAGACCACCGTCCTGGTGGAGGTGATTCGCCGAGCTGCCGCGAGGGGCGAGAAGGTCCTCGCCGGCGCCCCCTCGAATCTGGCGGTGGACAACCTCGTCGAGCGGCTGGTGGCGGCCGGCATCGATGCTGTCCGCGTGGGACATCCCGCGCGAGTCCTTCCCGCCGTGATCGAGCACACGCTCGATCAGAAGACGCAGGCCCACCCGCAGGCTCGGATCGCGGCCGAGCTGGTCGAGGAGGCGCTGCGGCTGCGGGCGGACTCCCGCAAGCGCAAGCAGCGGCGCGGTCCGGGGCGCTTCTCCGAGGCGCGAGCCCGGGAGCGGGAAGCGCGTCAGCTGCTGGCCGAGGCGCGGGAGCTGGAAGATCGCGCGGAGCTTTCGGTGCTGGAGAAGGCGCAGGTAGTGCTCGCGACGCTTACCGGTGTCGAGTCGCGTGCGCTGGAAGGGCGGCGGTTCGCGATCGCCGTCGTCGACGAGGCGACCCAGGCGGTCGAGCCCGCGGCTTACCTCGCGCTGCTGCGCGCGGATCGGGTGGTGCTGGCCGGAGATCATCTCCAGCTTCCGCCCACCGTGCTGGCGCCCGACGCGCAGCAGCTCGCGCTGTCCCTCTTCGAACGGCTGGCGAGGGCACAGCCCGGCGCGATGGTGACGCTCCTCGAGCAGCACCGGATGAACGAGCAGATCATGCGCTATCCCTCCGACGCGCTCTACGGGGGCAAGCTGCGCGCGCATCCGGCGGTCGCGCATCACGCGATCGATGGATCGCCGCTGGAGCTGATCGACACCGCCGGACGCGGGTTCGAGGAGGAGACGCCGCAGGAGAGCGACTCGAAGCTGAACGAGGGGGAAGCTGAGCTCGTCGCCGCGGAGGTCCGCAAGCTGCTCGCGATGCTTCCGCCGCGGGACATCGCCGTGATCTCGCCATATGACGCGCAGGTGCAAGAGCTGCGGCAGCTGCTGCAGGACGTGGAGGAGCTCGAGATCGATACGGTGGACGGCTTCCAGGGCCGGGAGAAGGAGGCAGTGGTGGTCTCGCTGGTGCGCTCGAATCCGGCCGGCGAGCTGGGGTTCGTCGCCGACATCCGCCGGATCAACGTGGCGCTGACGCGCGCCCGCAAGAAGCTGATCGTGGTGGGCGACAGCGCCACCATCGCCCGGCACCCGTTCCACGAGGGGCTGGTGAAGTACGCCGAGCGGATCGGCGCCTGGCGGTCAGCGTGGGATCGATGACGCCCAGGCGGCCATCCCGTCCACGATCCGCGCCATCCGCCCGTAGTCGAGCGTGTCGGGCGTATCGTGCGCGGTGTGATAGCGCGGGTTCCGATACCAGGCCGTATCGGTGACCATGGCAGCGCGCACGCCGTTGCGCCAGAAGCTCGAGTGATCGGAGTCGGCGATCCCGGGGATCAGCTCGGGCGCATCGATCGACCGCACGGCGGCGCCGTTCGCAAGCAGCGCGGATTTGATGGCGCGCACCAGCGGAATGTCCTGGAGCCTCCCGACGACGACGATGTAATCGCCCTGCGGCGGATAGAGCAGGCGCAGGGCCGCGAACGGGAACTGCTGCGTCTGATCGAAGCAGCCGAGCATCTCCAGCGAGACCATGGCGCGGACGCCGCGCGCGGACTCCGCGTGAGCGGCGCTGCCGAGCAGGCCGTACTCCTCGTTCGAGTAGAACGCCAGGTCGACCCCGACGGCGAGCGGCGAGCCGCGCAGGACCCGCGCCAGCTCGAGCAGCGCCGCCGTGCCGCTCCCGTTGTCGTCCGCGCCCGGGTACGGGCCGTGGACGTCGTAGTGGGCGCCGATGACGATCCGGTTTTCCGTCTCCGGTCCGAGACGGACGATGAGATTGCGGAAGGTCTCGCCATTCGCGACGTACCGCTGTTCCTCCACGCGCCGATCGCCGTCCTGAACTTGAAGCGCAGGACGGGCGACACCATCGGATGGTGTCCCCCCCACGATCTGTCCGCGGATCCAGTCCGCGGCGCGCGACTGCCCGGCTGCGTCGTTTCGCGGACCGAGCGCGACCAGCGCGTGCACCAACCCGCTCAGCCGCCCAGGGTCGGCGCGCGGGCCTCGCCAGGTGGGGCCCCTGCGGAAGACCGGTTGCACGACCGTTGCGACCACGGCGGCCAGAGCGAACGCAAAGAGCAGCGCGAGCGCGAGCGCGAGCTTCACCGGGCCGTCGCCACGTCCTGGAAGACCGCTGTGTTCCCGTCCGCGCGGGGCGGGTGTATTCGATCCCGGCTTCGCGGAGGCGCGGGCATGTCGGACGAGAGGAAGCTGAGCCGGCGCGGGTTTGTCAAGGCTGTGCAGCTCGAAGGAGTCGAGCACCTCGACGTGAAGGCGGGGGACGTGCGGCTACACTGCGCCGCGGTCGGTCCGCGGGACGGCCCGCTGGTGGTCCTGATGCACGGTTTTCCCGAGTGCTGGCTCGCCTGGCGATACCAATTGCCGGCGCTCGCCGCCGCCGGATTTCGCGCCGTTGCGCCCGACCTGCGCGGGTACGGCGGCTCCGACAAACCACGCGGTGCGGCCGCCTACCGCATCGATCTTCTCGCGCGCGATGCGGCGGAGCTGATCGTCGCGCTGGGACACGAGCGAGCCGACCTGGTGGGCCATGATTGGGGCGCGCACATCGCGTGGCACGTGGCGATGTGGGATCCACGGCGCGTGCGCAGGCTGGCGATCCTGAACGTGCCGCACCCCGAGCGGATGCGGCGCGGCCTGCGGACCCTGCGCCAGCTGCGCAAGAGCTGGTACATGCTCTTCTTCCAGCTTCCGGTGCTGCCCGAGTGGTTCATGTCGCCGCGGCGGTTGCGCCGCGCTTTCCGGTACACGCCGGCGCGCAGGGGGTCCTACGACGACGCGGTCATCGAGGCGATGGTTGCTGCCGCGGGCGATCGCACTGCGCCGATCAACTACTACCGGGCGGCGGCGCGGTACCGGAGCCCGTCTTGGAAGCCCGTCGCGGCGGAGACGCTGGTGATCTGGGGGGAACGGGACCAGTGGCTAGGGGGCGAGCTGGCGGAACCGGATCCGCGCTGGGTGCCGCGCGTGCGCGTGGAGCGCATCGCGGAAGCGTCGCACTGGGTACAAGCGGACGCTCCCGGCCGCGTCAATGAGCTCTTGGTTTCCTTTCTCGGTAGGGCAGAGGTGGACTACCCCCCGCGTTGACCCATGCCGACCGTACGCACATGCCGCGTCCACGCAGTTCGTCCGGCAAGCGCACGGCCGCACGGCGGCGAGGCGCAGGCTTGACGCGGCCGCTGCCGGAGTACGAGGCGAAGCGCGACTTCGCCGTCACCCCAGAGCCCGCTCCGGGCAAGACAGCGCCGCACACGGAGCCCACCTTCGTGGTGCACAAGCACGACGCGACCCGGCTCCACTACGACGTGCGGCTGGAGATCGATGGCGCGCTCGCCTCGTGGTCGGTACCCAAGGGGCCGAGCTACGATCCGGCGGTGAAGCGGCTCGCCATCCAGACCGAGGATCATCCGCTCGAGTACGGCAGCTTCGAAGGGCGCATCCCGGACGGCGAATACGGCGCGGGCGACTCGCTGATCTGGGACAACGGCACTTGCGATTCGGTTCCGCCCGGCCAGCTCTCGCAGCAACGCAAGAAGGGCCACGTCGTGGTCGAGTTCCACGGCAAGAAGCTGCGCGGGCAGTGGCACCTGGTGCGCACGCACGGTGGGGCGCCCGGCAAGGCGCAGTGGCTGATGTTCAAGGCCAAGGACGGAACGGAGAACCCGTCCTATGACGTGATCGCCGAGCGCCCGGAGTCGGTGGTCAGCGGGCGCGTGATCACCCGCGGTCCGGAGAGAAGCGGCAAGCTGCGCACGCCCCGCGCCGCGCCCGAGACGATCCTGCCCGCCTATCTGCCTCCGATGCTGGCGACGCTGGTCGACGCCGTGCCCGCGGGGGACTGGCACGCCGAGGTGAAGTACGACGGCTACCGCGCGGTCTGCGCGCTGTCGAACGGCCGGGTGGCGATGTGGACGCGCAACGCCCTGGATCTCGCGGGAAGATTCCCGCGCATCGCGCAGGCGCTCGCACGCATCGTGATCGGCGATGCGGTGATCGACGGCGAGGTCTGCGTGCTCGATCCGCAGGGAGTTCCGCGGTTCGAGCTGATCCAGCAGGGCCGGACGGAGGAAGCGGTGCTCTTTGCCTTCGACCTGCTGCGCCTCGACGGCGAGGACCTGCGGGCCCGCCCTCTCGAGGAGCGCCGGGATCTGCTGCGCAGCGTGCTCTCCAATGCGCCATCACAAATATCGCTCGCCGAGGAAGTGCCCGGCGACATCGCGTCCGCGCTGGCGAAGATGCGCGAGCGCGGATTGGAAGGCCTGATCCTGAAGGCGCGCGGGTCGGTCTACGAGAAGGGGCGCTCGCGCGAGTGGCTGAAGCTCAAGGCGCAGGCGACGCAGGAGCTGGCGATCGTCGGCTGGACTCCGGGGAAGGGGAACGCCAGAGGTGCGCTCGGAGCGCTGCTGCTGGCGGTGGCGGACGGGAAGGGCGGGTACGAGTTCGCGGGGAAGGTGGGGACCGGCTTCTCCTCGAAGCAGCGCGCGGAGCTGCAGAAGCAGCTGGCGCAGGACGAACGGCCGGATCCGCCTGCGCGAGGCGCTCCGCGTCTGCGCGATGCCCACTGGGTCGAGCCGCGCCTGGTCGCGCAGGTGCGGTTCACGGAGTGGACTTCGGACGGCAAGCTGCGCCACCCGGCGTTCCAGGGGATCCGCGCGGACAAGAAGCCGGAGGAGTGCGTGCGTGAGAAGCCTGCGCCGGTGCCGACAGCGACACCAGCGAAAGGCCGCGCGCGGAAGCAGACGCCGGCACCGGCACCCGATCAGCCGCAGAAGCTGACCAATCCGGATCGGCTCCTCTACCCGAAGGACCGGATCACAAAGGCGGACGTCGCTGCGTACTACGACGCCGTCGCTCCGGCGCTCCTGAACGCGCTGAGGGACCGGCCGCTGACGTTGGTCCACTGGAACCAGGGGATCGAGAAGCCGAGCTGGTTCCAGCAGGACGTGGGCGCGATGGCCGAAGACTGGATGCGGACCGTGGAGACGCCCGCGCGCACCAAGAAGGGAACGGTGCGGCACTTGATCGCGGACAGCCCCCGCGCGCTGCGCTGGCTGGCGCAGAACTCCGTCCTGGAGATCCACGCCTGGCACTCGCGCGCAGAGAGCCTGACCCAGCCGGACTGGGTGGTGTTCGATCTCGATCCGGCCGAGGGCGAGACCATCGAGCAGGCCATCGAGGTCGCCGCGGTGCTCCAGGGCATGTTCGAGCGGCTCGGGCTCCCCAGCATTCCCAAGACGACGGGCAAGCGCGGGCTGCACATCCTGGTCCCGCTGGCGAAGGGGCACACCTACGAGGACGCGGAATCGTTCGCGCTGCAGGTGGGCGAGACCGTGGCGAAGCAGCTGAAGAACGTCACGCTGGAGCGGTCACGAGCGGCGCGCCGCGGCCGTCTCTACTTCGACTGCATGCAGAACGCGTACGGAAAGACGGTGGTCGCGCCCTATTCGCTGCGCGGGGTCGAGGGCGCCCCTGTCTCCACTCCCTTGCGCTGGAGCGAGGTGAAGCCCGGGCTCGATCCGCGGCAGCTGAATTTGAAGACGATGTCGCAGCGGCTGCGGGAGATGGGCGATCTTTTTGCTCCAGCGTTGACGCAAGGGGTGCGCCTGCCGCGCTACAAGCGGTGATAGTGTCGGTGGGTGCGGCTCCTCGCGCTCGCCCTTCTCCTGCTCGGCTGCGAAAAGCCGTGCGCGTTGCTTTGCTCCAATGACGCGGACTGCGGACCTGGCGCGTATTGCCTGAACCAGTCCGCCTGCATGCTCGATTGTCTGCGCTGCAACGGCGCCTGCGTCGAGAGCGTCGCGAACTGCACCGGGTGCGGCGTCGCCTGCCCGACCGGACAGAAGTGCACGCGGGGGAGGTGTGCCGACGCCTGCGCGTCCGACCTGACCGACTGCTCGGGTTCCTGCTACGACTTGAAGACCGATCGCTACCACTGCGGCCGGTGCGATGCTCCAGCGTGCGCGAGGAACGAGAACTGCGTCCAGGGCGCGTGCACCAAAGTCGATGTCTGCGGTTGACGTGTTACGCTCCACCCGTGAGCGACGAAGTCACCATCCCCGCGTTTCGCGCCGTTCCCCGCACCGGCGTCATCTACGTCACTTCCGAGGCGCACAAGCTCGGCTACCGCAGCACCGATACGTCCTGGTGCAACCTCGGCCAGGGCCAGCCGGAGACGGGTCCCCTGCCGGGGGCGCCGCCGCGCGTGCACGAAATCGCGGTGCGCGTCGACGATCAGGAGTACGCGCCCGTGCCGGGGCTCTGGGAGCTGCGCGAGGCCGTCGCCGCCCTCTACAACCGCCTCTTTCGCAAAGGCCTGCCCTCGCAGTACGGCCCCGAGAACGTCAGCATCTGCGGCGGTGGGCGGGCGGCGCTAACCCGTGCCGCGGCATCGCTGGGCCACGTCAACCTCGGCCACTTCCTCCCCGACTACACCGCGTACGAGGAGCTGCTCGACGTCTTCAAGGCGTTCACCGCCATCCCCATCCTCCTCGAAGGCGAGCGCGGATACGCCTTCACGGCCGACGATCTTCGCAAGGAGATCCAGGGGCGCGGACTCTCCGCGCTCCTCTTGAGCAATCCCTGCAATCCGACCGGCAAGCTGATCCAAGGGGAAGAGCTGTCGCGGTGGGTGCGCACCGCGCGCGAGCTGGAGTGCTCGTTCCTCATCGACGAGTTCTACTCGCATTACGTCTGGACCGGGCGGCCGGGACAGCTCCCGATCGAGAGCGCCGCCCGCTACGTCGAGAACGTCAACCGCGATCCCGTGGTGATCTTCGACGGTCTGACGAAGAACTGGCGGTACCCGGGCTGGCGCGTCACCTGGACCGTCGCTCCGGCCAAGGTGATCGATACCGTGGCCAGCGCCGGATCCTTTCTCGACGGGGGCGGCTCGCGGCCTCTGCAGCGCGCGGCGATCCCGCTGCTCGCCGACGAGGTGGTGCGCAAGGAGACCCTGGCGATCAATGCGGCGTTTCGCGACAAGCGGGACAAGATGATCCAACGGCTCGAGCGCCTCGGCATTCGCGCCGATCGCGCGCCCGACGGGACCTTCTATGTCTGGGGAAACCTCGCGGGCCTCCCGCCGCCGCTGAACGACGGGATGGGGTTCTTCCGCGCCGCGCTGGAGAAGAAGGTGATCACCGTGCCCGGCGAGTTCTTCGACGTGAATCCTGGCAAACGGCGCAGCCACCGGGCTTCGCGATTTCGCAGCTATACGCGGTTCTCGTTCGGAGCTGCGCAGCCGCAGCTCGACGAAGCGATGACGAGGATCGAGCAGCTGGTCCTGGCTCGTTGAAGCGATGCGCAGCCGGGTCCGGCGGACAATCAGGGCGTCCTGAACTGAGCAAAATGCGCGCGCCGGCACTTTGCAGGTGGTGGAGGGATCCCACCTTGCCAGCCGATGAGACGTTGCTGGGCCCTCGCTGCCATGGCGTGCGCCATCGGAGGCTGCGGCGCGCCGGTCGCGGACGCGGTGGATCGGAGCGCGCCGGCGACCGCGTTCGACGGCGGACCGATTTCCGAGGCCGATGCCGGCCCGATTCCTGCGGCTGACGGCGGCCCCGCGGACGCGGGTGTCTTTCTCGCCGCCGACGTGGTCCGGAAGGAGACCGGTTTCGATTTTTTCGCCGTGGATCGCGCGGGTACTGCTTATGCCGTCAGCACCGACGGCTCCGACACCGACCTCTGGGCGAGCGCGGATGGCCAGTCCTGGGTGCGGCGAGGACCGCCGCCGAGCGGCGCTTCCTTCCGCGTGATGACGGCGCTCGAGGACGGCACCCTGCTGGCGGACGTCGTGGACCAGTCCGGCCACGCCATCGCGCGATCGACGGATCACGGCGCAAACTGGAAGAAGGTTCTCTCTACGGGCGTGTATCGGGCGCTGACGCCGCACAGCTTCGGCGAGCTCGGGGGCGTCGCGTACTTCCTCGAATACCAGGTCTTCACGGTCGCGAGCACACCCATCCGGCTCTGGGCGAGCACCGACGGCGGAGCGAGCTGGACCGTCCGCTATACGTTCCAGGGTCACCGCCACGGACACGGTCTCGCGAACGATGGAGTGCGCAACGCCCTTTGGGCCCTCTTCGGCGATTCCGACGCGCAGTCCGGCGCGTACCGGTCGACTGACGGCGGCGCCACCTGGAAGGCCGTCGTCGCCGGCGATCAGGACGGCGACATCGTCGACGCCATCGTTCTTCCGGACGGCTCGCTCTTCTGCGGTCAGGACATCAGCTACGTGCCGCCGCATCCCGCCATCGCGCGAATCCACCTCGACGGGTCCGTCGACCACCTGTTCACGCTGCCCTCGGCCAGCTACTCGACGCACGCGATCGCGGGCGGCGGTTATGTGGTCGGGGCGACGTACGAGCTCAACACCGACGTCTCGCCGCCGGGCTGGACCAGCGGTTCCCTCTGGGGCAGCGGCGACGGGTTGCACTGGGAGAAGCTGCTCGACGTGGCCCAGCTCGACCCGCACGACGACGTTCGCACCGATGTGTACTGGGAGCTTTCCGGCGGCGAGCTGGTGGTGAACGTGCGCAACGCTGCCGGGTTCGGCCCTGGAGGAGTGGGCTATCTGTTGCTGCGTACGACCCGGCGGTGATCGCCCTCTCCATTTCAGGGACGGGTCACCTCGTTCACGGCCGTGGTCGGCCGTTCTCCGCGCAGCACGCGCTCGACCTGTTCGAGGGCGATGCGCGCCATGCTCTCGCGCGTCTGCTGTGTCGCGCTGCCGAGATGCGGCAGCAGGACCACGTCGTCGCGACCGAGCAGCCCCGGATGCACCGCGGGCTCGTTCTCGTATACGTCGAGCGCTGCGCCTCCGAGATGGCCCGACTCAAGGGCCGCAACCAGCGCCGCCTCGTCCACGATGGGGCCGCGCGCCGTGTTCACCAGCAGCGACCCGCGCTTCATCCGCAAGAGCTCCGCGGGCCCCATCAGGTGCCGGGTCTGGGGCGTCAGCGGGCAATGGACGGAAAGGATGTCCGCTTGCGGCAGCAACTCGTCGAAGGGCACCCCACCCCCGCGCGCGTTGAAGAGCACATTCATCCCGAACCCCTCCGCGCGCCGCGCCACTGCGCGCCCGATGCGCCCGTAACCGAGAATCCCCAGGGTACGTCCTCGCAGGTCGCGGCCGAGGAGCATGGTCGGCGCCCAGCCCCGGAACCTGCCCGCGCGCACCATCCGGTCACCCTCGCCCAACCGCCGCGCGAGCGCGAGGATGAGCGCCCAGGTCAGATCGGCGGTCGCGTCGGTGAGCACGTCCGGCGTATTCGTCACCCAGACGCCGCGCGCAGTGCAGGCTGGGACGTCCACGTTGTCGTATCCCACCGCGTGATTGGCGACGATGCGCAGCCGCGGGGCGGCGTCGAGCAGCTCCTTGTCCACGCGGTCTCCTGGGACCGCCAGCAGCGCCGAGGCCTCGCGCACCCGCCGCAGCAGCTCGCCGCGCTGCACCGCGTCCTCGGAATCGTGCAAGTCGATCTGGATGCCCGCTCCCAGGACGCTCTGCGGAGCGAGCACGAGCCTGCGGGTGATGAAGACGAGCGGCCTCTCCACGCGCCCTGTGTACCACGCTGCGTCTTGACGGGGCCCGAGCCGGGAGCAGAGTTGCGCGCATGCTGACCATCCGTTCCCCAGCATTCCAGCACGGTGGCGAGATCCCGCAGTTGCACACCTGTGAAGGGAAGGACGTCTCGCCGGCGCTCGAGTTCGCCGGTGTGCCGCAAGGCGCAAAGAGCCTCGCCCTGGTCGTCCACGATCCGGATGCCCCCGACCCGGCTGCGCCGCGCATGGACTACGTGCACTGGGTGCTCTACAACCTTCCGCCGGACTGCAACGGGCTTCCGCAGGGCGTGCAGGAATCGGCGCTGCCCAAGGGCACGCTCCCGGGCCTGAACGACTGGAAGAAGACCAGCTACGGCGGCCCGTGTCCGCCGATCGGGCGGCATCGCTATTTCTTCGTCCTCACCGCCCTCGACACGGTGCTCGATGATCTCGGCAAGCCGACGCGGCAGAAGCTCGAGCGCGCGTTCGCCGGTCACCTGCTGGCAAAAGCCGAGCTGATGGGCACCTACCAGAAGGCGCGGAAGTAGAGTTCGTTCGAGCAGTCTTCGAGCGTCTCACGATCGCCCGCGCAGCTCCAGCAGCCGCGCTGCGGCGGCATCGGCCGCCTCCCGGGATTCGCGCGCCTTGGTCCGCGCTTTCTCCGCCGACTGCCGCGCCTGCGCCGAGAACCGTTCGAGCTGTTCCGCCCGGACGGCCAGGCGTCGAGCGATCTGCTGCGCGCGCTGGACCTCCCGTTCCCGCAGCATCCGCTCGCGCTTCTCCGCTACGCGCCGCTTCTGCTCGTCTGCGCGCTCCTCGAAGCCGCGCTTGCGGTCGGCCGCCTTGGCAACGACCGCGGCAGTTCCAGAGAGCAGGGCGCCGAACCCGGCGGCGGAGAGCTCGTGCTCGAGCGCGCCGGCGCGAAGCGCCTCCGGTTCCGAGGTGGCGGCGCTCTGGACCGTGTCCTGGATGCGCCGCTGCAGCTCGAGCGTGAGAGCAGTCCCCGCATCGCGGGCCGCCTTGTCCGCCTCTTCCAGCAGCCGGCGCATCGCCTCGCGCTGCGCGTGCATGGCGTCGCGCAGCTCGTCGCTCCCGCTTCCCTGCAGCTGGGCCCGCTGCGCTCGCTGCGATGCCTCGATCAGCGCCTCCACGTCGCGCGGGGCCCGCCGGCCGAGCTGATTGACGATCCAGAGAGCGGTGCTCGGGCGGCGCAGCGCCGCGACGCGGCGGGCCTCCTCTGCCTGGCCCTCATCTCGGAGCTTGCGCACGAGCGCATCGCGCGCTTTCACGAACTCTTCCGGGGGGACGTCGGCCAGTGAGTTGCGGGAGCGCATCGGCACCAGCCTACCGCAGCGAGGCGAGATCCAGCGTCTCGCCGGTGGCGGGAATGTGCAGCCGTTCGCGCGGGAGCCGGCGGCGATCCCACTCGCTCACGAGCCGCTGCGGTGGCTCGTCGAGCGGCTCGTCGGTGAGCTTGAACGTTCCCCAGTGCATGGCCACAAAATGCCGCGCGCCGAGATCGACGAAGGCCTGTACCGCCTGCTCCGGGTTCATGTGCTGCTTCTCCATGAACCAGGCGGGATCGTAGGCGCCGATCGGCAGCAGCGCGGCGTCGATGCCCGGGAAGCGGGCGCCGATCTGCGCGAATCCCTCGAAGTACGCGGTATCGCCGGCATGATAGATGCGCGAGCGCGACCCTTCGATGACGAAACCGCCCCACAGCGTCTGGTTGACGTCGAACAGGCCGCGGCGACTCCAATGCTGCGAAGGGACGAAGCTGACGCGCACGCTCTCTCCGATCCGCTCCGTCTCCCACCAGCCGAGCCCCCGGACAGGCAGCGGCAGACCCTTGCCCAACCCGACGCCGGTCAGCAGCGGCGCGCCGGCCGCGAGGACGGATGGCCGATCGTAGTGATCATAGTGATTGTGCGACACCAGCGTCCGGTCGATGCGCGGAAGCTGTGCGGGACGCAGCGGCGCCGGACCATTGCGGCGGATCACGTATGAGATCCGCTCGCCGAATACCGGATCGATGAGCAGCGAGGTCCCGTCGAGTTGCACCAGCCAGCTGGCATGGCCGAGCCAGGTGATACGGCCGGGTTCTCCGGCGGCCGGCGGGGTGCGCAGGCGCTCGACGTCGGGAACCACCGAGGGGACCGCGGCGGTGCCCGGGCTTTGGCGGCGCCGTCCCCTGATGCGGTCGAGCACCGCCCAGCGGAACACCATCGCCGAGGCGTTCGGGCCGCTGCCGTCGAGGTTCTTGAACCTGGTCACTTGACGAATTTGAACTCTACTTTACCTGGGGCGGCGCCCAGGGCACTTCCCGGTTCTTGCGCGCGGCCTCGTCGCCCAGCCGGGTCCAGGGTCCGCTCGCCACCGCGGGACGGTGCAGCCATCCGGGCTCGGCGAAATCACCTGCTCCTGCTCCCCCGGGATCCGGGAGAAGCCGGTTCACCAGGGCGGCGACGCGGTCGACGAGGCCGGGCGCGATCCCATGCATCAGCCGCATCGCCTTCGCCAGGATTCCGACGCTCACGTACACCTCGCCGCGGGCGCAGGCGCGAAGGATCCGCCGCGCCGCGCGCTCGGCTGCGATGGAGGACCCGGGCAGCGATGCGCCGATGGCGAACCAGGCCACCTCGCGCTCGCGGTGGCCCTTGAACATTGCATTCCAATGCGCGCCGGTGCGCATCACGAACGGCAGGACGGTGGTGACGCGGATCCCCTCGCGCATCGTCTCCACCGTCAACCCTTCGGAGAACCCGACCGCCGCATGCTTGGACCCGACATACGGCAGCAAGTGCGGAATTGCCACCGCGCCGCCGATGGAGCAGATGTTCACGATCCGCCCGTGACCGCGCAGGTGGGGCAGGGCGGCGAGCGTCGTGTACACCATGCCGAAATAGTTGATGTCCATCGCCTCGCGAAAGTCCTGCACGCCCATCGAATCGAGCGGGCCCACCTGGATGACTCCCGCGTTGTTGATCAGGACGTCGATGCGGCGGAAGCGCTCCACGGCCTGGCCGACGAAGGAGGCTGCCTGCTCGGGATCGCTGACGTCGCAGGTGATGGCGAGGACGCCGGGGTCCCGGACAGCCAACTCGGCGCGCGCCCGTTCCAACTCCGCCGGATCGCGCGCGCAGATCGCCACGCGCGCTCCCTTGCGCGACAGCTCGCGCGCCATCACCAGCCCGAGCCCGCGCGAGCCGCCGGTGACCAGGACCACCCTCCCCGCGAACGAGAACGATGGAAAGGCCCGCCTCAGCGCCACCAAGGCGCCCGCCGCGCCTGCCGCCCAAAACCAGCCCCGGCCGATCCGCATCTTCCGCACCTCCGGCAGAAAGGTCGGCATTCCACCAACGCCCGCAACCCGCTCACCGTGCTTGCTCGCTCGGCCGCCGGTTGATGAATTTGCCGGCCTACTCGAACCGGAGGGCTTCGATGGGATCGAGCCGGGAGGCGCGGAGCGCCGGATAGAAACCCGCGACGACGCCAGCCAGGCCGGCGGCGAGCATGGTTCCGAGCATCACCGGCGGGGAAAGCAGCGTCGGCCAATTGCCCTTCGCGGCCATCCACTTCGAGACTCCGATCCCGAGCGTAAGCCCGATCGCGCCGCCCACGCCGGCAAGCACCACCGCCTCGGTGAGGAACTGGAAGAGGATGTCGCGGCCGCGGCCTCCGACCGCCATGCGGATGCCGATCTCCCGCGTGCGCTCGGTGACCGAGACCAGCATCACGTTGGCGATCCCGATCCCGCCGACGATCAGCGAGATCGCTGCGACTGCCTCGAGCAAGGTGGCGATCGTCTCGGTGCTCTGCTTCGCCGCGTCCTGCATCTCCGCGAGATTGCGGATCTGGAAGTCGGGCTCCGCCTGGTCCGCGAGGCGGTGCCGTTGGCGCAGGAGCGCGGTGATCTCGCGCTCGGCATCGGAGACCGCCGCCGCGGACCGCGCCGAGATCATCATTTGCCCGACCGCATCCGACTGGGAGCCGATCAACCGGCGCACGACCGTCGACCAAGGCATGAGGATGACATCATCTTGATCCGCGCCGCCGAAGCTCTGTCCCTTGACGCTGAGGACGCCGACGACCTTGCAGGGCACGTGCTTGACGCGGATCTGCTCGCCGAGAACCGGCGCTCCCGGCACGAAGAGCTTGTTCACCACGGTCTGTCCGAGGAGGCACACCTTGGCCGCGGTCACGTCCTCCTCGCGGCCGAACGCCTCGCCTTCCGCGATGGGCCAGGCCCTCACTTGAAGATAGGCGGCCGTCGACCCCTGCACTTGCGTGAACCAGTTCTGGTCGCCGTAGACGACCTGCCCGCCCGTCCGGTTGATGGGCGCGA
>VBKQ01000295.1 GCA_005879505.1 Deltaproteobacteria bacterium | reverse complement strand
CGGCATCGCCTCGGTCGGGGAGGTGCCCGCGCGGCGTGCTCTGGTCGGCACCCTGGCCGCCTGGTTGTGCGTGCGGCTGGTCGTCAGCGTGGCGATAGGAGGAGGAACGTAGTGTCTCGGATCCTGGTTCTCGCAGTCCTGCTCTCGGGGGCGGCGGTGGCGCAGCCGCAGCCGCTGACGCTCGATGCCGCCGTGAATCTCGCGCTGCAGCGGAACTCCGACCTGCAGCGGCAGATCCTGCTCTCGCTGTCCGCCGAGCAGGATCGGGTGATCGCGCGCTCGGCCGTCCTGCCGCAGCTCACCTTCAATGCCTCCGCCGCCGAGCAGCGGACCAACGGCCTCCAGGTGGTGCAGGGAGTGCTGGTTCCGGGGACGTTTCAAACGGAGCGCCACACGACGTATGAGCCCCTCTACAGCTCCCGGCTGCAGCTGAGCCAGCTCGTCTTCGACGGCGGAAAATGGTGGAACAACCTCGCCGCGGCCGATCTAGGGGAGCAGGCAAGTCGCGAGCAGGTGGACGAGCAGCGGCTGCAGATCACCTATCTCGTCGAGCAGCGTTTCTACGAGCTGGTGCGGGCGCAGCGGCAGCTCGCGGTGCTCGCGGAGGCGGCCACGCGCAGCCGCGACCAGGCCAACTACACGCAGCGGCTGTTCGAGGGCGGCCGGGCCACGCAGGCGGACGTCTACGCCGCCCGCGCCAACCGCGACAACGACGAGGTGCAGCGCCTCGGGCAGGAGCGGGTGGTCGAGCTGGCCCGCTCCGATCTCTCCACGGCGATCGGGCTCGATCCCGGCTCGCCGCTCACGGTGGCGGAGCCTCAGAACATGATGAGCACTCCGGCCCAACCGCCGCCGGTGCCGGACGCGATCTCGCGGGCGCTGGACAATCGCCCCAGCTTGAAGGCGTTCGCCTCGACCGCCGAACAGAACCGCAAGCTCGCTTCCGCCTCCAAGGGCGATTACTGGCCCACGGTCTCCCTCGTCGGGCAGTGGACCCGCTCGACCACCGAGACGAAGCCGTTCTTCGAGGCACCGGGCCGCAACAGCCTGGCATCGGCGGGCGTGAGCTTGAGCTGGAACCTGTTCAACGGGCTGAGCACGACGGCGAACGTGCGCAAGGCGGAGATCCAGGTGGCCCTGGCGGAGAACGATCTCGTCAACGGACGCCGATCGGTCGCCAGCGACGTGGAGAAGGCGATCGCGCAGCTCTCCACCGCGCGCGCGCAGGCGCGGGTGGCGCAGGAAGCGGAGCAGACGGCCAAGGAAGGATTGCGGCTGGCGCGAACGCGCCAGCAAGTGGGCGTCGGTACGCAGCTCGAGGTGCGCGACGCGGAGCTGAAGCTCACCCAGGCGCAGCTCAGCGTGGTGGGTTCACTCGTCGACGGCCGCGAGGCCGAGTCGGCGCTGCGCAGGGCACAGGGTGGATAGGGACATGACGCGGGGACGCTGGATCCTGGCAGGACTGGTGGTCGCGCTGGTGGCGTTCGCCACCGTGATGGGGCTCCGTCCGAAAGCGCCGCCTCCTGTGGAGGTCACCACCTCGGTAGCGAAGAAAGGTACGGTCACCCGCGTGGTGACGGCGGCCGGCCACCTGCAGGCCCGCGAGACGGTGAAAGTGAGCAGCAACGTCACCGGCGATCTGCTCTCGCTGAGCGTGAAAGAAGGCGATCGCGTCCAGCACGGCCAGGTGCTGGGACAGATCGACAAGCGCTTCTACGAGACGCAGGTGACGCAGTACCGCGGCGCCGTCGCTTCCGCGCGGGCGCAGATCGCGCAGATCGAGGTGACCATCGAGCAGGACAAGCGCGACCTTGGTCGCGTCAAGCGGCTGGTCGACGAGAGGCTCGCCAGCGCCTCCGATCTGGAGAAGTCGACCACCCAGCTGAAGATGGACGAAAGCCGTCTCGCCTCGCAGCGCGAGCTGGTGTCGCAGAACGTCGGCCAGCTGGAGACGGCCCTCTACAACCTCTCGCGGGCGACGCTGACTGCGCCCATCGACGGGACCATCCTCGAGCTGAGCCACAAGGTCGGCGAGCGCATCCGCGGATCGGACTTCTCCGAGGACGTGGTGATGCTGATGGGCGGGCTCACCGACATGGAGGTGAAGGCGGAGGTCGGCGAGCACGAGGTGGTGGCGGTCCACGTCGGCGACGAGTCCGCCGTCGACATCGACGCCATCCCCGACAAGCAGTTCAAGGGGCACGTGGTGGCGGTGGGAAAGAACGCGCAGATCAGGAACCCGGGCACGGATGCGGAGGTGACCACGTTCTTCGTGCGCGTCGGCCTCGACGTTCCGCCCGAAGGGGCGCTTCCGGGGATGTCGAGCGCCGTGTCCATCTCGACGGCCACCCACGACAGCGTGGTGATGGTCCCCATCCAGGCCGTCACCTCGCGCGAGGCGAAGAAGAAGGAGGAGAAGGCCGCGCCGCGGGAAGGGGAGATCAAGGTCGCCGGCTCCGGGGGCACCACGGCCGCGGTGGCGGCGAACGGCAAGGACGATCCGCCCACCAAGGCGGCGACCGGCAAGCCCAAGCCGGTGAAGGTGGTGTTCGTGGTGGACAAGGACGGCGTCGCGCAGATGCGCGAGGTGCAAACGGGGATCGCCAGCAGAACCGACGTGGAGATCCTCAGCGGGGTGAACGAGGGGGACACCGTGGTGGACGGTCCCTACCGCACGCTCGCGCGCGAGCTGCAGGAAGGTCAGAAGGTCAAGCCTCAAAAACCCGGCCAGGGGGCCGGGGACAAGGGCCCTCAGGGAGGCCGTAGCTGACGCTACGGCCGAAACCCGCAGAGAACCGCATGGCGCTCATCGAGCTCGAACACATCGTCAAGACCTACGACCTGGGGCTCTCCAAGGTTCCGGCGCTGCGGGACATCCACGCCCGCATCGAGCGCGGTGAGTTCGTCGCCATCGTCGGTCAGTCGGGTTCGGGCAAGTCCACGCTGATGAACATCATCGGCTGTCTGGACGTGCCGACCGCCGGCATCTACCGGCTCTCCGGCCGCGACGTCAGCACGCTCTCCGACGACCAGCTGGCGGACGTGCGCAATCTCGAGATCGGATTCGTCTTCCAGAGCTTCCAGCTCCTGCCGCGGGCGTCCGCGCTGGAGAACGTGGAGCTTCCGCTCGTCTACCGCGGGGTAGCCAAGAAGGAGCGCCGCGATCGCGCGGTCGAGGCGCTCGCCACGGTGGGGCTGGAGGACCGGATGAAGCACAAGCCGGCTGAGCTCTCGGGCGGCCAGCGGCAGCGCGTGGCGATCGCGCGAGCCCTCGTGACCCAGCCATCGCTGCTCTTGGCAGACGAGCCTACCGGGAACCTCGACAGCCGCACCGGCGAGGAGATCTTTCACCTCTTCCTCGACCTGCACGCGGGCGGCAACACCATCGTGCTGGTCACGCACGAGCCGAAGCTGGCCGCTCGCTGCCCGCGCGCGGTGCGCTTGGTGGACGGACTGGTGATCGCCGACGGCCCCGGCAGGGAAGTCGCAGCCGCGAACGCGGAGGCGCTCGGGGCGGAGGCGCTCGCGCAGTTCCAGGCCGCGGAGCGCGCGGCGCAGGCTGGAGCGCGGCCATGACACGCCTGCGGCGCCTACTGGGGGAGCTGCGTGACGCCATCGTCCAGGCAGCCTTCTCGCTCGTCTCGCACAAGCTGCGGGCGCTCTTGACCATCAGCGGGATCGCCATCGGCATCATGACCGTGATCCTCATCTTCATGGTGCAGTCGGGGATGTCGGCGAGCTTCGCCCGCCAGCTCAGCACGCTCGGTCCGAACACGCTCTTCGTGCACAAGTGGAAGTGGGGCGTGAGCGGAAGCGACTGGTGGAAGTACAAGAACCGCCCGCACGTGACCATGCTCGACCTGCGCGCGCTGCAGCAGAACACCACGCTGCCCGTCGCCATCGCTCCGCTGGTGAATACGCTGGCGACCGTCTCCCACGCCGGCAAGGACGTCAAGGGCGTGGACGTGCGCGGCACCACCGACGGCTACCTCGATGCCACCGGCTGGCAGATCCGCCGGGGCCGCTTCATCACCGCGCTGGATCAGGAGATCGGGGCGAACGCCTGCATCATCGGGGCCGACATCGAGGACGCGTTCTTCAAGGGCCAGGAGCCTCTCGGCCAGCAAGTCCGCGTCGGCCCGAACATGCGCTGCGACATCGTCGGCATCTTCGCCCGCAAGGGGAACGCCTTCGGACAGACGCAGGATCTGCGGGTGGTGCTCCCACTCTCGTCGTTCATCCGGACTTTCGGCAGCAAGCGCGGTCTGGTGGTCGCGGTGGTGGCGCCGGAGGGCAAGGTGCGGGAGACCGAGGGCGAGGTCACGGCGGTGATGCGCAACGCCCGGCACCTGGCCCCCGATCAGGAGGAGAACTTTTCCGTCAACCGGCAGGACAAGCTGCTGGAGGGCTTCGAGCAGATGATGAAGGCCACCAACATCACCGGAATCCTGGTGGGCATCATCACCGCCATCGTGGCGGGCATCGGCATCATGAACATCCTGCTGGTCTCGGTGAAGGAGCGGACCCGCGAGATCGGCATCCGCAGGGCCGTCGGCGCACGGCGGGCCACCATCCTCTGGCAGTTCCTCTGCGAAGCGGTGATGGTCGCCCTGGTGGGCGGCGCGGTCGGGATCGCGCTGGCATCCGGGGCGGCGTCGATCATCGACCTGATCTCGCCGCTGCCCGCCAGGGTCGATCCGCGGGTGATGCTCGGCGGAGTGATCGGGTCGGCGGTGCTCGGTGTGGGATTCGGGCTCTGGCCCGCGCTCACGGCGGCGATGCTCCAGCCGGTCGAGGCGCTCCGCTATGAGTGAGGTCGCGCTCCAGGCCCCACCCCTCGAGGCGCCGGCCTGGACCGTCCGGCTGCGGCGTGGATGGACCGGGCGCCTGGACGACCTGCGGCTCGCGCTCGACTCGCTGTCGTCGCACAAGCTGCGCTCGGGGCTCACGCTCCTGGGCATCGTCATCGGGGTGTTCACCGTGGTGGCGATGCGGGCGCTCTTGACCATCAGCGGGATCGCCATCGGCATCATGACCGTGATCCTCATCTTCATGGTGCAGTCGGGGATGTCGGCGAGCTTCGCCCGCCAGCTCAGCACGCTCGGTCCGAACACGCTCTTCGTGCACAAGTGGAAGTGGGGCGTGAGCGGAAGCGACTGGTGGAAGTACAAGAACCGCCCGCACGTGACCATGCTCGACCTGCGCGCGCTGCAGCAGAACACCACGCTGCCCGTCGCCATCGCTCCGCTGGTGAATACGCTGGCGACCGTCTCCCACGCCGGCAAGGACGTCAAAGGCGTGGACGTGCGCGGCACCACCGACGGCTACCTCGATGCCACCGGCTGGCAGATCCGCCGGGGCCGCTTCATCACCGCGCTGGATCAGGAGATCGGGGCGAACGCCTGCATCATCGGGGCCGACATCGAGGACGCGTTCTTCAAGGGCCAGGAGCCTCTCGGCCAGCAAGTCCGCGTCGGCCCGAACATGCGCTGCGACATCGTCGGCATCTTCGCCCGCAAGGGGAACGCCTTCGGACAGACGCAGGATCTGCGGGTGGTGCTCCCACTCTCGTCGTTCATCCGGACTTTCGGCAGCAAGCGCGGTCTGGTGGTCGCGGTGGTGGCGCCGGAGGGCAAGGTGCGGGAGACCGAGGGCGAGGTCACGGCGGTGATGCGCAACGCCCGGCACCTGGCCCCCGATCAGGAGGAGAACTTTTCCGTCAACCGGCAGGACAAGCTGCTGGAGGGCTTCGAGCAGATGATGAAGGCCACCAACATCACCGGAATCCTGGTGGGCATCATCACCGCCATCGTGGCGGGCATCGGCATCATGAACATCCTGCTGGTCTCGGTGAAGGAGCGGACCCGCGAGATCGGCATCCGCAGGGCCGTCGGCGCACGGCGGGCCACCATCCTCTGGCAGTTCCTCTGCGAAGCGGTGATGGTCGCCCTGGTGGGCGGCGCGGTCGGGATCGCGCTGGCATCCGGGGCGGCGTCGATCATCGACCTGATCTCGCCGCTGCCCGCCAGGGTCGATCCGCGGGTGATGCTCGGCGGAGTGATCGGGTCGGCGGTGCTCGGTGTGGGATTCGGGCTCTGGCCCGCGCTCACGGCGGCGATGCTCCAGCCGGTCGAGGCGCTCCGCTATGAGTGAGGTCGCGCTCCAGGCCCCACCCCTCGAGGCGCCGGCCTGGACCGTCCGGCTGCGGCGTGGATGGACCGGGCGGCTGGACGACCTGCGGCTGGCGCTCGACTCGTTGTCGTCGCACAAGCTGCGCTCGGGGCTCACGCTCCTGGGCATCGTCATCGGGGTGTTCACCGTGGTGGCGATGATGGCGCTCTTGAACGGGCTGCGGAAATCGATCGACAAGCAGCTCGGCGAGCTGGGAGCGAACGCGTTCCAGATCCAGCGCGAGCCGTCGGTCCAGTTCGGGGCACTCTCTCCCGAGATCCAGGCGCGCAAGAAGCTTACGCTTGCGCACGTGCGGCAGCTCAGGGAGCTGCTGCCACAGGCGAAGGAGGTGGGCGGCCAGCTCTGGGAATACGGGAAGACCGCGACCGCGAACGGCAACACCGACCTCGGCGTGCAGGTCTCCGGCGGGACGCCGGAATTCTTCACGCTCACCAATCTCGCCCTCGCCAGCGGCCGGGGCTACACCGAGGGCGAAGTGACCTCCGGCGCCCGGGTGGCCGTGATCGGCGCGGCCGTGATCGACTCGCTCTTTCCCGGGCAGGACCCCATCGGGCGGAAGATCAAGCTCGGCCGCATGGACCTCGAGATCATCGGCACCATCGAGCGGCAGGGCGGGATTCCGATCGATACCAATCCCGACAATACCGTCAGCGTCCCCATCTCCTTGT
>VBKQ01000294.1 GCA_005879505.1 Deltaproteobacteria bacterium | reverse complement strand
CCGCTGCGCCACGGCTCCCGCTTCGGGACGCGCGGCGAGCGGGGAATCCTCTACGCGGCGCGCGAGCTGCCCACCGTGTTCGCCGAGGTGGCGTACTACCGGCTCCTCTTCCTGGAAGGGACGGCGGCGCTGCTCTCGCCCATCCAGGTGGAGCTGACGGTGTTTTCCTTCCGCATCGCCGCCCAGCGGGGCGTCGATCTCACGGTGGAGCCGTTCCACGCGTTCGAGAAGCGGATCTCGTCTCCGGTCTCGTATGCGGACTCCCAACGGCTCGGGTTGGAGATGCGCGAGGCCGGAGTGCAGGCGTGCCTGTACGTCTCCGCGCGGGCGCGCGGGCGCGCGACGAACGTTGCCGTGTTCGAGAACGTGTTCCGGCCACCGCGGCCGCTCGACGAAGAGCGGTGGACGTGCACGGCCGCGCGCGACCGCGTCGAGTTCCGCGCGCAGCGGCTGGTCGGAGAAGAAGAGACCCATGCGTACGAGCGCGGGCAGTTCCTCGTGAACGGCAAGCTGCCCGCACCCGCCCTCTGAGCCTCAGGAAAGCCCGAGCTGGGCCTTCGCCGCCTGGATGGTGTTGGAGAGCAGATAGGCGATCGTCATCGGTCCTACCCCGCCCGGGACTGGCGTGATCGCGCGGGCACGCTCCGCCGCCGGAGCGAACTCCACGTCGCCGACGAGCTTTCCGGCGGCGTTGCGGTTGATCCCGACGTCGATCACCGTCGCCCCCTTCTTCACCCACGCGCCGCGGATCATCTCGGGCTTGCCGATGGCGGCGATGAGCACGTCGGCCGCGCCCACCTCTGCGGCCAGGTCCGCCGTCCGCGAGTGCGCCAGCGTGACCGTCGCGTGGCGCTCGAGCAGCAGCATGGCCACCGGCTTCCCTACGATGTTCGATCGTCCCACGACGAGCGCGCGTGCTCCGAGGAGCCGCGTCTGCGCCTCGTCGAGCAGGCGCATGATCCCGAGCGGAGTGCAGGGCCGCAGGCCCTGGCGTCCGGTGAAGAGGGCCCCGGCGCTGTGCGGGCCGAAACCGTCGACGTCCTTCTGCGGTGCAAGAGCGTCGAGCACTTCCTCGGAGGAGATGTGCTTGGGCAGCGGCAGCTGCACCAGCACGCCGTGCACGTGCGGGTTGACGTTCAGCTCGCGCACCAGCGCGAGCAAGTCCTCCTCGGGAGTTGCTTCCGGCAGGATGTGCTCGAAGCCGCCCATGCCGGTCTCCTGGCAGGCCTTCGCCTTGCCGCGGACATACACCTCGCTCGCCGGATCGTTGCCGACGCGGATCAGCGCCAGCCCGGGCGTCACGCCCGCGCGCGCCTCGATCTCCTTGACCGCCAGCGCGACCTCCGCCCGGACTTTGGCCGCGATCGCCTTCCCGTCGATGATCATCGGGCGCGCGTTCTAGCACTCCGCTTCGAGCGCCGCCATGCCGGAGTCCCCGAGGAGGGTCAGGGTGCGTGCTGCTCGGCCGGCACCGCGCCGATCATCAAACCCATCCCGGCGCGCTGGTCGAGTATCCGCTGGATGACGCGCGCGGAGATCGCCTTCTGCGGACCGAGCGACATGAGCCCGATCGCCACCAGCCTGCCGCGCCCGTCATAAAGCGGACCGCCCCAGAAGCGGGAATCCAGCGTCCGCTTCCCGCCCACGGTGAGGATGTCGCCGTTCACGGCCGCGAGCGAGACGCCGACGACGACGACGGCATCGTCATCCACGCCCATCGCGACCAGCGGCTCGCCTTCGGCCGGGGTGTCCGTCGAGAGCGGCGGCGCCTCGAGGGCGGCCGCCTCGGCCGGTAGCGCCAGGATGGCGAGGTCCAGGTCCGGCGCTCCGGCGATCACCTGTGCAGCCATCGGCTCGCCGCCGGCGACCACGACTTGCACATCCTGCAACGGGATCAGCTTCCCGGCCGGGGAGGGCAGGGCAACCGCGTGCAGCGTGGTGACCGCCAGCCCGTGCCCGAGCAAGGTGCCCGTTCCATGCGTCACTCTTTCGGGCATGGCGGTCCCGCCGTCCGCCGGGACGGAAACGCGGCCGCTCACGTCGATCACGGTCGAGTGCAGCTTGTCAGCCACCGCCTTCAGGGCTTCCTCCGGAGAGCGGAGAACCACCGCGGCGTGTGCGCCGCCGGCCAGCGCCAGGGCGAGAGCGAGCAGGCGTGCGTTCATCGGGGCAGTCTAACCAGGGGCTTGTTGCCACGCCGTTACGGCTGCGTTTCGAAACATGAACGAGCGGGACGGCGCTCGAGAGCGCGCCAGGGGCGGCAAGCAAACGTTCACAAACCGGCTCGATTCACTCTCAGTGCGTGGCGCTCGCAGAGAACGCGCGGAATGGTCTCGCGATGACGGACCGGTCCCTCATCGCGTGAAAGTCGCTCGTATGGCCGCAGCCCGCATTCTCATCGTCGAGGACTTCGCCGACTCGCGCGAGATGTACGTCGAGTTCCTCCAGGCGCAGGGCTTTCACGTAGCGGCCGCGGAGGACGGGATTGCCGCCCTGCGATCGATCGAGTCCGCGATCCCGGATCTGGTGGTGCTGGACGTGGCGCTCCCGAAGCTCGACGGGCTTTCGGTCCTGCGGCGGCTGCGCTCCGATCCGCGGTTCGCCAGCCTTCCGGTCCTCACGCTTTCCGCCAGCCTCGGCGCCGACTACCAGCGCATCGCGATGGCGGCCGGGGCCACCGCCGCCCTGGAGAAGCCCTGCCTGCCGGAAGAGTTGCTGGCGGCGGTGCAGAAGGCCCTCGACGAGCGGGATTGAACCCGCTTTCCCCTGCGCGCCGAACCGTTCGCCAGCGGACTTTCCTGGCCGAGTGACGCTTTGCAAGTTTGTAGGCCGTGGGCACACGTTGTGCGCGGAGGTGGGGTATGTCTGTCGTATGGTCCGGGATCTGTGCCGTCGCGGCGCTCGCTGCCGCAGCGCAGCGGGTCCAGGGCACCGGCGAGGGATCGCAGATGCGGACGAAGGTGCTCCCCGGTCATGGCTACATCCGGTACGAGGTGCTTCCAGGCGACGAGGAAACGGAACCGGGGGAGCTGATCGTCGTCCACGAAGAGCGGAGGCCAGCACCGTTGCCGGAAGCCGTCCAGGCGCAATCGCCCGCGCCGGTTGCTCGGCGCGATCAGACGCCCTGCTCGGGGCTGCGCGCGAAGCTCGTCGCCCGCCTCTTCGAGGTGCAGGGGCTGCAGGTCGAGCCCGAATTCGCTGAGTGGCTGGAGCGGAACCTCACGATGGGCGGTTCGGATGTGAAGACCATCCGGATCGAGGGCGGCACTCCGCAGCTGCTGACGGCGCTGCAGGTCGACGGAGTCGCGCGCGGATTGGCGGAAGAACTGGCGCGCTGCGAACGCGCAAGCCGTTAGGTTAGACGCGACCGCAGCCGGTCCGCCGCGCGCCGGCCGGCATCGTCGTGGACGGAGCTGCGCAGCAGCTGCTCGAGCTTCTCTTCGAAGCCCGCAGGTTTCTCCGGCGATTCGTCCGCCGCGCCGCGCAGCGAGAACGGCTCGCCCCGCGCCTGCGAGGCGATCAGCGCCCTCAGCGCGAGGCTCGCCTTCACCACCGCTGGCCCGAGCCCCGCCTCCTCTGCCTTGGGGCCTAGCCGCGCCGGAGAGAGCTCGAGCGCGGACAGCAGCGCGAGCGTCGCCTCCGCTTCGTCGAGCAGCGCCTCGCCGCGCGCGACCTCTGCCCGGGAGCCGAACGCGCGCGCACGCCGCTGACCAGGATCATGAAAAGCCGGGCGCGGACGCAGCAGCGCCTGCACGACGCTCTCCAACGGCTCGTCCAGCACGGTCACGCTCTGCGCCTGCGGCAGCCGGGCCTTCGCCGCGATCTTCCGCGCTCGCGCCTGCAGGCGGTACGCCTCCCCCATCGCCGCCTGGAACACGCTCCGGATCGGCTCGTCGACCAGGATCCGCGCCGCCCGGGCCGGATCGGCGCCGGAGAGCAGCTCGAGGCCGAGCGAAAGCGTCGCCCGCGCGTCGCCGAGCTGTTCGCGCACTTCGTCCGCATCGTCCAGCGGCACGCGGTTCGCCACCAAGGCCGCGTTTGCCGCGTAGACGATCGCTTCCTCCGCGGACTCCAGGTCGTCTCCGTCCAGCCGCTCCAGCGCGGCGTCGAGCAGCGGCCCCCCGGGCGCCGTCAGCGCTTGCGTGCCCGGTACTCCGTACGCCTCGGACTCGCGCTGAGCCGGCCGCGCATAGAAGGAGACCGCCTCCTCGAATTCGGGAACTCCGGCGTCCCGCAGCCGGCCATCGCGCCATCTGCGCGCCGTTTCCTCCAGCTCGATGGGAAGCTCCCAGCGGATGCTCTCGATCAACCTGCCGGCGCCGAACGGATCCTGCGCGTACAGGTCCTCGATCAGTTGCCGCACCGCCGCGTATTCGCCGGAGCCGGCGAACTCGAGCAAGAAACGGCGGTCCGGCGTGTAGTAGGCCATCCCGGGATTCCGCGGGGGCGGCGGCTCTTCCTCGGTGAGGTCGTGCACGCGTAGCTCGCGGCGCAGCACCAGCGCGAGCAGCTCGATGTCCAGCGACCAGAGCTGTGTGCGGAACTTGGCCAGGTCCTCTCCACCCTCGCGGGCGAGACTCAGCCAATGGATCACCTCGGAGGTGCGCGGCCCTTCGTCCGCGCCGCGCCAGGCAGACATGTCGACGAAGTGGCGGAACTGCTCCGGCGAGGCCATGGCGACGAGCTCCGCCGCGTCGTCGGGGCCGATGTCGAGCAGCGCGAAATACAGCTCCTCGGGCGGCAGCGAGGAAACGAGCTGCTGCGGGTCGGGAGCGGAGAGGATCAGATCGAGCTTCTGCTTGCCGCGCGCGTTCTGCAGCGCCCGCCGCGCGGCGCGCGGATCGAGGAGGGCGATGCCTCTCGCGTCGCTCACGCCGGCCGCTTCAGGCCGCCTTGGTGACCTTGCCGGCCTTCAGGCAGCGAGTGCAGACGCGCAGGTGCTTGTGCGATCCGTCCACCATCGCGTGCACCCTCTGGAGGTTGGGGAGCGTCCGCTTCTTCGTCTTGTTGTTGGCGTGCGACACCTGGTTCCCGACCAGGGGAGCCTTGCCGCACAGATCGCACTTGAACGCCATGGGAAAGCCTCGTTGCCGCGAAAGGAACGCGGCATTGTGCTCAAAAGTCTGGCCGCGTCAAGTCGCCCTCACCGTCTTGCGCCCGGAGAGGGCGAGCGCCCGCCCGGCGGCGGCCCGCGCCGCGAGGATCTGCCCCTCCAGCCCGAACCCGGGGTAGGTGGCCGCGGAGGCGAACACGACGTGCTCGTCTGCCTCCGAGAAGGGCCGCAATCCCACCGGATCGCCGTTGTCGAGCGGCCGCAGGATGGAATGCGGCTGCGCCGGATTCGCGTCCGCGCTCTGGTGCACGACGTGCCGCTCGAAGAAGGGAAAGATCGGCTCGAGCGCGCCGCGGATGCTCGTGAGAAGCCCCTGCTCGTCGGAGAAACCGGCGTCGGAAACCCGCGCCACCGTGAGCAGCCTCTCGCCCGTGCTCTCGCCGCGCGCCCGGCGCGCGGGCAGCGTGGTGAGCAGCAGAGGCCCCAGCGTGTGGCCGAGCAGGAGCGCGGCGTCTTCCAGCGCCTGGGGCAGCCCTTCGGGGCGGACGACGTAATGGGCGAGGGTCACCTTCCGGTCGACGGGGAGAGCGGCTTCCTCCGCCAGCTTGCGCTCGGCGCGGCTCCCTTCCTGGACCATGGCGGCGATGCGCTCCGCGGAGCAGGCCAGCACGACGCAGGCCGCGCGCACCTCGCTGCCGCCGAGCTGGAAGACGACGCCCTTCTTTTCGATGCGCAGCTGTTCCGCCGGCACGTCGGAGATCACGTCGCCGCCGGCCCCCGCGCACTTCTGCCGGAGAAGGTCGGCAAGCTGCGCCGCGCCGCCGAAGACTCGCAGCGGGGAGCGCAGCAGCGCGGCCGCCTCGCGCGCGAGCGATTCCGGCGCCACCTCGCCGGGGAGCGAGGTGATGAACGGCGCGAGCGCGTGCAGGCACTCCCCCACCAGGCCCTCCGGGAGCTGCGGCGCGTGCGGCACCACCTTGCGCAGCCGCCGCTTCTCGAGAAAACCGCGCGGAGGCCAGGGCGGCGGCTCGCGCAGGAATTCGTCCCATGCCCGGCCCAGCGTCTCCAGCGTTTCCAGGGCGGCTTCCGCTTCCGCCGCGCCGCCGTCGGACAGCTCGCGGCGCAGCTCGGACTTGCGCTTCGCCGGATCGGCCGGGAGCGAGAGCCGCAGCCGGTCGGTGAGGATCTGGAACGAGCCGAGGCCTCCGCCCTGGCGCTGCAGATCGGTGCCGAGCCCGGCCTCATCCAGCACGCCGACGGCGCCGGAAAGCTGGCGCAGCGGGGGCAGGATCGACTGCGCGCATGGCAAGAGCCATCCTTCGCTCTCGCGGGCAGCCGCCACTGGCATGAGTGGAGCGAGCAGGGCGCGCAGTCCCCGGCGCGAGCAGAGCGCCGCCGCGGCAGCCCCGCCCACGTCGGGTCCGAGCACGGCCACGTCGTAGATCCGTTTCGCGACCGGTCTGACGATCGGGCTGGGCATCAGTCGGTCAGCTCCGGCGAGGAGAGCGTGCGCTCCGCCCGCGTTCCGGCGCCCGCGATACGGACGCGGCGCCCCTCGATCTGGACCCGGCCCTCCGCCCAGAGCGCGATGGCGCGCAGGTAGCAGCGGTGCTCCTGGACCAGGATGCGCGCGGCGAGGGTCTCTTCGTTATCCGAGTCGAGCACCGGCACTGCCGCCTGGATGAGGATCGGACCGGTATCGGTGCCGGCGTCGACGACGTGCACCGTGCATCCGGCGACGCGAGCTCCGGCGGCGAGCGCCTGGCGCACGGCGTGGAGCCCCGGAAATGCCGGCAGCAAGCTCGGATGGATGTTGAGGATCCGGTTGTGGAACGCCTGCAGCAGGACCGGACCGATCAGCCGCATGAAGCCCGCCAGGCAGAGCAGGTCCACCCGATGTTTCTGCAGGGTCAGCACCAGCTCCCGGTCGAATTCGTCGCGGTTGGGGAACTTCTGGTGGGGCAGCAGCACCGCCGGAACACGCGCCGCCTCCGCGCGCTGCAGCGCCTTCGCGCCGGGGATGTTGCAGATGACCACCGCGACTTCGGCGGGGATGCTGCGCGAGGCGCACCCGTCCAGGATGGCTTGCAGATTCGATCCGGTGCCCGAGGCGAGAACGCCGATCCGCATACTCAAGTGAGGACCACCTCGGGCTCGGACAGCCCGGGGATGCTCTCGATGACGCCGATCTCGAACGCCTTCTGCCCGCGGCGCGCGAGCAGGTCGAGAGCGGCGGCCGCGTCGGCGCGCGGAACCACCGCGCACATGCCGATTCCCATGTTGAACGTGCGCAGCATCTCGGAGTCGTCGACGTTGCCCGCTTTCTGGATGCGCTCGAAGATCCCCGGTACGGGCCAGGATCCGCGCCGGAGGACTGCCCGATGACCATCGGGAAGCACGCGAGGCAGATTGCCGGGAAGGCCGCCGCCGGTGATGTGCGCGAAGGCGTGCACCTCGATGGCATCCCGCAATGCCAGGCAATCCTTCACGTAGATGCGCGTCGGCTCGAGCAGCTCCCGGGCCAGGGCCGCCGGCAGGTCGCTCTCGAACACCTTGCGCACGAGAGAGAAACCGTTCGAATGAAGGCCGGATGACGCCATTCCCAGGACCACATCTGCGGCCTTCACTCGCGACCCGTCGAGAATGCGGCTCTTCTCGACCACCCCGACGCAGAAGCCGGCAAGGTCGTATTCGCCGCGGCCATAGAACCCGGGGAGCTCCGCGGTCTCGCCGCCGATCAGCGCGCACCCCGCCCGCACGCACCCCTCCGCGATGCCCTCGATCACCTGCTCGGCTTCGGCCACCTCCAGCCTGCTGGTGGCGAAGTAGTCGAGGAATACCACCGGCTCGGCGCCACAGACCACGACGTCGTTCACGCTCATCGCCACCAGATCGATGCCCACGGTGTCGTGCTTGCCGGCGAGGAAGGCGAGTTTGAGCTTCGTGCCCACGCCGTCGGTCCCCACCACCAGGACCGGGTGGCGGTACCCCTGCGGAACTTCGAACAAGCCACCGAAGCCGCCGATCCCCGCGAGCACCTCGGGACGCGCGGTGCGGCGGGCGAACGGCTTGATCCGTTCCACCAGCGCGTCGCCCGCGTCGATGTCCACGCCGGCGTCCCGGTAGGTGATCCCTTTGTCCTTCATCGGGCGCGCACCTTAGACAGGTTCGGCTTCCAAATCTACACGAGAGGTGCGGCCAGCGGGGCAAGGGCTTGTGCGCCCGCCGCGGAAGCTTAGAGGATGGGGCCGGGACGCTGGTGTACCCTGCGGCCATGCGGCGTCTGCAGGGATGGCTCACGCGCATCACCGCATTTCGCATCGGGCTCTTCACCGGGCTTGCGTTCGCGGCGCTCCACGTCCTCCAACTCGCGGGTCGCACCGACGTCCCGGTGCTCACCCGCATGGAGGGCGCTCTCACCGATCTGCGCTTCCTGCAGCGCGCGAAGCTGCTGGGGAGCGAGCATTCCGGGCAGGTGGTGGTGGCGGCCGTGGACGAAGCGGCCATCGCCAGGTTCGGCCGGTTCCCCTGGGATCGCCGGGTGATCGCCGCCTTGATCGACAAGCTGGACGCGGCTGGCGCCAAGGCCATCGGCTTCGACATGAGCTTTTCGGACGAGGACCTCGGGGGCCAGTTCGCCGGGGCCAAACGGTACCGCAAGAGATTCGAGGACATCTCGCTGGCCGCGCCCAGGAACCGCGCGGCCATCGAGCAGTTCGACGAGGTGGAATCGCAGATCGCCGGAGCGGCCTCCGCGCTGCAGCTCCTGCACCACAAGGTGAAAGCGGACGCGGAGCCCATCTATCAGGCCGCGAAGGGGCGGCTCGCCGACGGCGCGCAGAAGCTGACGGCGTCGCGGGGGACGTTCGATGCGCTGGTGAAGCAGCACGAGGCGTACGGGGCCGAGCTGGACCAGGATCTGGGCGGGCTCGATCCCGACGCGGTGATGGGCGAGGCGGTGGCGCGCTCCGCGGCCAAGGTGGTGATCGGCGTGGTCATGCTCACCGAGCCGGAGATGCGCGATCTCAACCCGCAGGACGCCGGCGAGGTCGCGCGCCGGCTGACGGCGATGCAGATCCATCAGCCGGAGTGGCGCGAGCGGGCCGACAGCCCGATCTCGACGCCGCTCAAGGTCACCTGGGTGAAGCAGTACGCCGGCCTGCAGCCGCCGCTTGCGCCGATCCTGAAGGGAGCGAAGTGGATCGGCTACTTCAACAACCTGCCCGACTTCGACGGCGTGATCCGGCACACGGCCCTGACGATGCGCGTGGGCGAACGGTACTACCCGTCGCTGGACGCCTCGCTCGCCGCCGTCGCGTTCGGCCTCGGGCCGCAGGACATCATCCCCATCGCCCAGACTCCCGAGGAGGGATCGCTGCTCGAATCGATCGATTTCGGCGGGAGGGTCCGCGCCCCGGTGGACGGGCGCGGCCTGATGGCGATCAATTACCTGGGGAAGGACCGCACCTTCGAGAACTACTCCGTCGCCGACATCATGGACGGCAGGAAAGACGCTGAGCTTCGCGGCAAGATCGTGCTGGTAGGCGCGACCGCCCAGGGCACCTTCGATCAACGCATCACGCCGCTGAACAAGATCACCTCCGGCGTGGAGACGCACGCGAACGTCGTCGAGAACATCGTCTCCGGACGCTTCCTGCGCCGCGGTCTCGCCGTCGACCTGGCGGAAGTGGCGCTCGCCCTTCTGGGCGCGCTCGGTTTCGCCTTCCTCTTCGCGCGCGTGAAGGTGAGGCATGTGCTTGCGGTGCTCGCCGTCTGCGTGGTCTCGGTCTGGACCGCTTCCAGCCTGGCGTTCTGGGCGGGGTACGAGGTGTTCGCCGCGCTGCCGCTGGCTGAGCTCGGCTCGATGTTCGTGCTGGTCACGGTCTATCGCTACGCGACGGAGGAGAAGGACAAGCGCCAGCTGCGCAAGGCGTTCCAGCTCTACCTGAACCCCGAGGTGATGGAGGAGATGCTCGAGCATCCCGAGAACCTCCAGCTCGGGGGCAGGGAAGACGAGCTGACCGTCCTCTTCTCGGACATCCGCGGCTTCACCGGCATCTCCGAAAAGCTGGAGCCGGCCGCGCTGGTCCACCTGCTCAACGAATACCTCTCGCCGATGACGGAGATCGTGCTGCGCAAGCGCGGCACGCTCGACAAGTACATCGGCGACGCGGTGATGGCGTTCTTCGGCGCACCGGTGCAGACCGCGGCGCATGCGGCGAACGGCTGCGACGCCGCGCTGGAGATGATCGAGACCCTTCAGCGCATGCGGGAGAGGTGGCGCATCGAGGAGCCGTCGATGCCCCCGATCGAGATCGGCATCGGGATCAACTCGGGCCCCATGGTGGTCGGGAACATGGGATCCTCGCAGCGGTTCAACTACACGGTGATGGGCGACAACGTGAACCTAGCCAGCCGGCTGGAGGGGCTGACCAAGGAATACGGAACGCAGATCCTGGTGACCGAGCAGACGCTGATCGCCGCGCGCAAAGGATTGAACGACGAGGGCGCCTATACGGTGCGCGAGCTGGACGCGGTCCGGGTGATGGGCAAAGAGGAGCCGGTGCGGCTGTTCGAGCTGCGCCGCCGCGTCCCCGCGACCACCGAAGAGATGCCGCTCCTGGACGGCTATGCGCGCGGGCTCGCGTTGTATCGCGCGCGGCAATTCGGCGAAGCGCGCCTGCAGTTCGATTCGTTGATCAAGCGCTTCGCGGGGGACGGCCCTTCGGCGCTGATGCTGGCGCGCTGCGATCGCCTGCTCTCCGCGCCTCCGGCGCCGGGCTGGGATGGAGTCTTCCGCATGGAGCACAAGTAGGCAAGAACTGTGATTCCCATCACGCGCCGCTAAATTGACCGCCGCTCGACTCCGCTGATAGGACTTCTTCATGGCCGGAGAGGACGCGCTGTTCCAGCGTTTCGGCAAGGAGTTCAAGCGCGGCGACGTCCTTTTCCGGGAGGGCGAACCGGGCACGGAGATGTACGTCATCCAGTCCGGCAAAGTGAACATCACCAAGACCGTGCGGGAAACCGCAAAGATTCTCGCGACCTTGGGCGCCGGCGAATTCTTCGGCGAAATGAGCATCCTCAACCACAAGCCGCGCTCGGCCGGCGCGGTTGTGGCCGAGGACGCGAAGCTTCTGGTGATCGATCCGAAGACGTTCGAGGCGATGATCCGCGGCAATGTAGAAATCGCGGTACGCTTGATCAAAAAGCTTTCCGATCGATTGCAAGAGGCCGACGAACAGATCGAAAATCTTTTGTTGCGCGACCCGAACAGCCGCGTCGTGCATTACCTCTGGCAGGCAGCGCTCAAGCGGGGAAAGGAGACCCCGCAGGGCAAGCTCGTCAACGTCAACCTCAATGAGCTGCACGGGCGCATGCGATGCCGGCAAGATGCAGAAATACCTGGAGTTTCTCGAGATGAAAGAGCGCTTCGGGGACTAGGGGGACTGAGATGAAAATCAAGGTCCTCGGCTGCCATGGCGGCGAGCTTCCCCGGCACCGGACCACCTGCTTCCTCATCGATCGAAAGCTGACCATCGATGGCGGCGCGATCACCGCGGCGCTGGATCTGGACGACATTCTCGAGATCGACGACATCTTCCTCACCCATTCGCATTTCGATCACGTCAAAGACGTCCCGCTGATGACCGATCTGCTGGTGGGAAAGCGGGAAAAGCCGGTGGTCGTGCACGGTCCCGCCGAGACGATGGAGGCGATGGACAAGGACGTCTTCAACAACCGGATGTGGCCGGACTTCCGCACGATCCCCACGCCCGAGAAGCCGGTGATCGCCTTCGATCCCATCCCCGTCCACGAGCCCGTCCTCTGCCAGGGGCTGCGGTTCCGCGCCGTCCCCGTGCACCACCCGGTCTACTCGGTCGGCTACATCGTCGAGGGCCGCGAGGGCGCGGTAGCGTTTTCCGGAGACACGGGGCCGACGGAAGAGCTGTGGCGCGCGATCAATGCGACGCCGAACGTGAAAGCCGTGTTCCTCGAGGTGAGCTTCCCGACCACGATGCAGTGGCTGGCCGACGTCAGCGGCCACCTCACGCCCAAGACGGTGATGAGCGAGCTGGCGAAGCTCGATCGCCGCGGAGCGAAGATCTACCTCTACCACCTCAAGCCGTCCGTCATCGACGAGCTGAAGGCGGAGATCAAGGCGCTGCGCAAGGACTACCTGCACGTCTGCGAGCTGGACGAGGTCTACAACATCCGGTGAGAGCGCTGATCCTCCTCTGCCTCGCGCTGTCTCTCGGCGCCCGCGCGGAGGCGGCGGGCAAGGCCGCTGACCAGCAGAAGCAGCAGAACGCCGCGGCGGCAGCCGCTGCCGCCGGGGCGGGCGCGGTGATCGTCGCCGCGCAGGCGGAGGCGGGCGAGGATCCGTTCGCTTTTCCCGCGCCGACACCGCGCGCGCGCCAGTGGCTGGGATACGCCTCGCCCTGGACGCTGCTGATCCTCGCCGGCATCCTCATCACGCTGGCGGCGCTGATCAAGAAGGTCGATCCGCGCCGGCGCAAGCGCATCCGCCGCGCCTCGATCCTCTACATGCTCTATCTCACCACCTTCGTGTTCGCGGCCATCCTCGGGAGCGTGCACGCGGAGGGGTGGGCGCGGCGGGTGTGGTTCCTCGCCGATCTCTTCGAAGTGCTGGTGATCATCGACTTCGTCGCCATCCTCCTCTTCGACCTGGTGCTGCTCGCGCTGCGCATCGAGGTGGCAAACATCGTCCACGACCTGGCGCTCGGCGCGGCGTACATGCTCGCCTTCTTCGGGATCCTGCACCGCAGCGGCGTGCATCTGCAGGGGATCATCGCCACCTCGGCGGTGGTCACCGTGGTGCTCGGCCTCTCCTTGCAGGCGACCCTCGGCAACGTGCTGGGCGGGATCGCGCTGCAGCTCGACGACTCCATCCACATCGGCGACTGGGTGCAGCTCTCCTCCGGCCAGCAGGGGTGCATCAGCGCCATCCGCTGGCGGCACACGGTGGTGGAGACGCGCAACTGGGACACCATCATCGTCCCCAACTCCGTGCTGCTCGGCGAGAACATCGTCATCCTCGGGCAGCGGCAGGACCAGCCGGTGCAACACCGGATGTGGGTCTACTTCAACGTGGACTTCCGCTACTCGCCGGAGGAGGTGATCCACACCGTCGACGACGCGCTGCAGAGCACGCCCATCGCGAACGTGGCCGCGTTCCCCCCGCCGAACTGCATCTGCTACGACTTCGCCCGGCAAGGCGCGGACAGCTTCGCCTACTACGCCGTCCGCTACTGGCTCACCGATCTCGCCGCCGACGATCCGACCTCCTCGGCGGTGCGGGTGCGCATCTACGTCGCCCTCAAGCGCGCCGGCATTCCCCTCGCCATCCCCGGCCAGGCGCTCTGGGTCTCCATGGACGATCCGGAGCACCGCGAGCGCAAGGTCCAGCGCGAGCTGCTGAACCGCACGACGGTGCTGGAGCAGATCGAGATGTTCGGCGGGCTCTCCTCCGACGACCGGCAGCACCTCGCCGACGGCATGCGCCCCGCGCCCTTCGGCCGCGGCGAGATCATCACCCGCCAGGACTCCGCGGCGCACTGGCTGTACGTGCTCGCCAAGGGCGATTGCGAGGTCCGCGTGCGCGGCGAGGGCGGCGTGGAGAAGCTCGTCGCCCGCATCAGCGGCCCGAACGTGTTCGGCGAGATGGGCGTCATGACAGGGGAGCGCCGCACCGCATCGGTGATCGCCGCAACCGAAGTCGAGTGCTACCGGATCGACAAGGACATCTTCAAATCCGTCCTCCGCAACAGACCGGAGATGGCGAACGTGATCTCGCAGCTGATGGCGAAGCGCAGGGTCGAGCTGGAGTCGGTGCGGGTCGGCCTGGACGCCGAGGCCCGCAACCGGCGGGTGAAGGAAGAGCGCAGCGAAATCCTTTCGTCGATCCAGACTTTCTTCGGGCTGGACGACGACAAGGTGTAGGGCCTGCCAACGCTGGCCGTGTCGGCCGGGCCCTTGCGATGTCCGCCCGATCAAGGCCCGCAGTCGTTGAGATCGATCGGCCGGCAAACGCGGACGCTCGAGTTACAGACAAAGTCCCCGCCGCTGTACAGTCCGAGCGTCCGGCAGAACGATGCGCTCGTCGAGCATTGCCCATCCATCGCGCAGCGGGCATAGCAGTCGCCGTTACCGACTTCGACGCATCGTGCACCTCCGTCGCTGGAGGGGGCGTCACATCGCAAATCCCGATAGATGAAAGCGTCGGTCGAGCAATTCTGCTGACCCCCGCCGCAACCGGCGGCGATCATCGTGACGAACGCAACGATGGCTCGCATTCGCTGCCAAACGCTAGTGGACATGTGGCCGCAGGATGAAGCAGACGCAACGCCTCCGATCCATGGTGAGGAACAAGCAGTGTTAACCGCGCGGCGGGGTGGGGGGCATGCATGTCTGCCCATTCAAGATGATCGGCGGGACGCGACGTGCGAAGCCGGCTCGCCGTAACGCTCGCGGGATGAAAGAACGCCAAGCAGACTCGGACCAGGCGAGTCTGTCGAGTCGAAACGCACGCGTCATCGCTTTGGACGGAGCTCACGCCCTGCGGGACGGGGTCTTTCGCCCTACGATTCCGCTGTATTGACATCATTTTTAGTGCGCTCC
>VBKQ01000541.1 GCA_005879505.1 Deltaproteobacteria bacterium | reverse complement strand
CGGAATCCTGTTACTACGGCCAGTGCGTGACCCGCTCTCCGGGCGTGCGATGCGCCACCAATCTCGACTGCCCTACCGACAACCGATGCATCAATGGAATATGCCAGTAACTTGTGACGCGGGCGGGCTTGCGAGCGCGCAAAAGCGTGCTACAAGGCCGCGCCAGTTTTAAGTTCAGGAACACGAAAGGATCGGCCCATGTCCGTCGAGGCGAAGGTCAAGAGCATCATCGCGGAACAGCTCGGGGTCGGCGAGGACGAGATCAAGGCGGAGTCCGCCTTCATCGAGGACCTCGGCGCCGATTCGCTCGACATCGTCGAGCTGGTGATGGCGATGGAAGAGGAGTTCGAAGTGGAGATCCCGGACGAGGAGGCCGAGCACATCAAGACGGTGCAGGACGCGGTCAACTTCATCAACGAGCACAAGAAGTAGGTCCGGCACATGCAGCGCGTCGAACGCAGAGTCGTCGTCACCGGGATCGGCCTGGTCACGCCCCTGGGCATCGGAACCAAGGAGTCGTGGCAGGCGGCCATCGCCGGCAAGTCCGGCGTGGGACCGATCACGCGCTTCGACGCCAAGGAGCTGCCCAGCCGCATCGCGGGAGAGGTGAAGGGCTTCGATCCCGCGCAGTTCATGGACAAGAAGGAAGCCCGCCGAAACGATCTCTTCATCCAGTTCGGCCTGGCAGCGACGGACCTGGCACTCAAGGACGCCGGGCTGCCTACGGACAAACCGCTGGGAGAGCGCGCGGGCGTGATCGTCGGGTCCGGCATGGGCGGACTCGCCACGCTCGAGGAGACGCATCTCACCGCGGTGCAGAAGGGACACCGGCGCGTCAGCCCGTTCTTCATTCCTTCGATCATCGTGAACCTGGCGGGCGGGCAGATCTCCATCCGCTACGGCGCGGCGGGCGTGAACTATGCGCCCGTCTCGGCCTGCGCGACGGGCAACCACGCGCTCGGCGAATCCATGCGTCACCTGCAGCACGGCGACGTCGATCTGATGATCAGCGGCGGGGCGGAAGCAACCATCACGCTGCTCGGGATCTCCGGCTTCACCTCCGCGCGCGCCCTGAGCGAGCGCAACGATGACCCGGAGAAGGCTTCGCGTCCCTTCGACAAGGACCGCGACGGCTTCGTCCCGGGCGAGGGCGCCGGCATCCTCATCCTGGAGGAGCTGGAGCATGCCAGGCGGCGCGGAGCGCGGATCTACTGCGAGCTGACCGGATATGCCGCGACGGCCGATGCCTTCCACATCACCCAGCCGAGCGGCAGCGGCGCAGAGCGGGCGATGCAGCTCTGCCTCCAGGACGCCGGCCTGAGGCCGGAGCAGGTGCAGTACGTGAACGCGCACGGCACCTCCACGCCGGTAGGCGATGGCGGGGTTCTCGGCGCTGGCGCTCTATCACGGGATCGTTCCGCCCACGATCAACGTGGACGACCAGGATCCCGAGTGCGACGTCGACGTGGTGCCGAACCACGCACGCGAGGTGCGGATCAAGACCGCGCTCTCGAACTCGTTCGGGTTCGGCGGGACCAATGCTGTCGTGGCGTTCCAGCGGTTCGAATGATAGAAGCGGCGCACATGCCGCCCGCCGCGATGGAAAAATCGCTCCAAGAGGTCGATCCCGAGATCGCGCGCCTCATCCGCGAAGAGACGCAGCGGCAGGCGGAGGGGCTGGAGCTGATCGCCAGCGAGAACTTCGTCTCCGAGGCGGTGCTGGAGGCGCAGGGTTCCACGCTCACCAACAAGTACGCGGAGGGGCTGCCGAACAAACGCTATTACGGCGGCTGCGAGGTCGTCGACAAGGTCGAGCAGCTTGCGATCGACCGGGCGAAGGCGCTGTTCGGCGCCGAGCATGCGAACGTGCAGCCGCACGCCGGGTCGCAGGCGAACATGGCGACCTACTTCGCGCTCCTCCGTCCCGGCGACCGCATCATGTCGCTCTCGCTCGCGCAAGGCGGGCACCTGACCCACGGCTCCCCCGTGAACTTCTCCGGGAAGCTCTTTGAGATCCACCACTACGGCCTCGACCCGAAGACCGAGCGGATCGACTACGACGCGGCGCGGAAGCAGGCGCGCGAGGTCCGGCCGCGCGCAGTCCTCTGCGGCGCCTCCGCGTATCCGCGCACGCTCGAGTTCGACAAGCTTCGGGAGATCGCCGAGGAGGCAGGCGCGGTCATGATCTGCGACATCGCGCACATCGCCGGAATGGTCGCGGTCGGGCTGCACCCTTCGCCGGTGCCGCTCGCCGACGCGGTGACGACCACCACCCACAAGACGCTGCGCGGCCCCCGCAGCGGGCTCATCCTCTGCAAGCAGCAGCACGCCAAAGCGATCGATTCCAACGTGTTCCCAGGCATCCAGGGCGGACCGCTCGAGCACATCATCGCCGCCAAGGCGGTGGCGTTCGGGGAGGCGCTCAGGCCGGAATTCAAGGAATACCAGCAGCGGATCCTCGACAACGCGCAAGCGCTTGCGGTCGGGTTGATCGAAGGCGGCCTGCGCCTCGTCGCCGGAGGGACCGACACGCACCTGGTGCTCTGCGATCTCCGCCCCAAGAAGCTCACCGGAAAGGTGGCGGAATCCGCGCTGCAGAAGGCGCACATCACCACCAACA
>VBKQ01000293.1 GCA_005879505.1 Deltaproteobacteria bacterium | reverse complement strand
TGGTGCAGGCCCTCGGCGCCGACCCCGCGGATGTACATGTGCGGGCGCTTGCGGACAGCTTCCAGCCCTTCCAGGACCTTGATGCTGTCAGCCGAGTACTCACCCGGCGCGGGCACCGGAGACGGTGCCCGCTTCTCCTGCGCTGTCTCCAAAATCTCACCTCTGGGAAGTACCCGGAATTATCACCCGAAAGGCCCAGGAAGCAAGGCGAAAAGGCCTCTCCATCACTCTGAAAACAGGACATTTTCTGGAGCGATCCGCCCGCCCTCCACGCGCTGGAAAACTGCTTCCAGGACGGCGGTTTTCGCGACCAGTTTCGGGTCTGTGGTCGTGAGGACCACCTGGCCGTCCAGGGCAGCCAGATAGGCCATCAGGAAGGCGTTTCGCGCCGGATCCAACTCGCTGGATACGTCGTCCAGCAGCAAGAGCGGCGCGCGCCCCTGCACCGATTTCAAGTTCTCGATCTCCCCGATCTTGAACGCGAGGACGATGGCCCGCGATTGACCTTGGCTGGCGTAGAGCCGTGCCGCCCTCTCGCCGAGCGAGAGCCCGAGGTCGTCCGCATGCGGCCCGACGCTCGTGTACCCGCGCTCGCGATCGCGCGGAAGGCGCCGGCGCAGGGCGCCGAGCAGCCGATCCGCAAGCGCCGCCCCGGCACCAGCCAGACCATCCGAATCGCGACCGGCGGCGAGATAGACGAGCTCCAGCGGAGCCTCCCCGCGCGCGACCTCGGCGAACGCCTGCTGCGCATGAGGACGGATCTCTTCCAGGACCTGCTCGCGCCGGCGCCGGACGTTCGCTCCCAACCTTGCGAGCGGCTCATCGAAGCTCGCCAGCAGATCGGGCGGCGCATCCTGGCGCAACAGCTCGTTGCGAGCTCGCAGCGCCCGCAGGTACTCGCGGGAGTCCGCTAGATGCGAAGGATGCCGGTTCTGCGCCGCGCGATCGAGCAGCTTGCGCCTGCCCTCCGGGCCGCCTTTCACGACCGCGAGATCGTCGGGCGTGAAGGCCACGGTGGCGAGACCGCCGAAGAGCTCGTCCGGGTCGCGCACCGTCTTGCCGTCGACCCGGGCGGAGCGCCCTTCCCTCCCCACCTCCACCTCGACTTCCCGCACGCCGCCCGAAAGCTCGAATCGGCCGCGCACGAGCGCGGACTGCTCGCTGCCGATGCGCACGAGCTCCGCGAGCTTCTGCGCCCGCAGCGGCCGCAGCGTGCAGAGCAGGTGGCAGGCCTCGAGGAAATTGGTCTTCCCCTGGCCGTTCGGCCCGAACAAGACCGTCGTGCGCCGTCCGAGTTCGATCCGCGCCTCGCTGAGGTTGCGGAACGAGCGCGTGCTGACGTCGAGGAGAAGCACCTAGAGACACATCTCATAATCTGGGGCGGCGATGGTTCGCGCTCGAGCATGGCCGCCAGGCCGCGTCCGGTGGACTCGGCTACTGTTTCACGCAGATGTCGATCGGCACGCCGGAACCGGCGCTCCTGCATAGGTAGGTCGCCGGACACCGCGGCGGCGGCTTTTTTGCCTTGGGTGTGACGTCGACAGTCGCCCCTGGAGTGACCTTCTGCGTCCCTGCCTCGAACGAGGCGCAGGGAAGGACGCAGATTCCAGTCTCCAACGGCTTCCCCTGCGCGTTGCTCCGGCGCACGCAGCGTTGCGACCTGTGCTTGCACTCGGCGTTCTTGCGGCAACTCTTGCCCATGCCGACCGTGCGTGGGTCCCTGGAGATCTGCTTCGGGAGCCTCCCTGCGGTGGTGGCGAACAGGAGCGCTGCAAGCAGGACGTGCATCAGATGCGCATCGGCATGATCACGGCGGTGTACCGGACCCCCAGGCCGGGATCGCCCGCCGGCTTCAGCACGCCGGGAGACAGCTCGTCGCAGAGCTCGACGTTCATCTGGGCGGTATCCACCACCTGGAGCACGTCCATCAGGTACCGCGCGTTGAAGCCGATCTGCAGCGGCTGCCCCTTGTAGGAGACTGGGATCTCCTCCTTCGCGTCGCCGAGATCGGGGTTCTGCGAGGTGACCTTGAGAGACCCTTCCTGCAGCTCCAGCCGGACGGCATTCGTGCTCCGATCGCTGGACAGCAGGCTCATCCGCTTCAAGGTGTCGAGCAGGCGGGGCCGGTCCACGATGATCGTGCGATCGGCCTCTTTCGGAATCACCTGCTGGTAGTCCGGGAATGTACCGTCGATCAGGCGCATCACCATGGTGACGTCGCCCCGGCGGAAGACGCCCGATGTCTCGGTGAAGCCCAGCTCGCAGGCGCCCGTCTGGTCCTCCGACAGCAACCGGCGCAGCTCGAACAGCCCCTTGCGGGGCACGATCACGCCGCGCTTGAGGTTGAACTGCCCCTCGAGTGGACGCTGCACCAGGCTGAGACGGTGCCCATCAGTCGCCACCATTCGGACGCTTCCTTCGCCGGTCTCGAAAAAGACGCCGTTCAGGTTGTGGCGCGTCTCGTCAGCCGAGATGGCGAACTGCGTCTTCTCGATCATCTCCAGGAGCGCCGTGGGATCGACCGCGACGAATCCTACCTTCTCCGCGCGCGGGAAGGGCGGGTAGTCCTCCGCCGGCTGCCCGACGATGTTGAACTCAGCGGCTCCGCAGGTGAGCCGGACCCGGTTGTTCGCCTCGCGCCGGAGCACGAGCGACTTCTCCGGGAGGGCGCGGACGATGTCGTAGAGCTCCTTGTGCTTGAGCGCGACGGCGCCCGCCTTCCGCACCTCGCAAGGATGGGTGCCGGTTACCCCGATCTCCAGGTCGAATGCGGAGACCCGCAACCTCCCCTCCTCGGTCGCCTCCAGGAGCACGGAAGCGAGGATCGGCATCGTGCTCTTCTTCTCCACGATGCCCTGTGCCCGGTACAGCGCCCGGGAGAACTCGTCGGTCCCGATCTGGAGCTCCATCTTCTGCGTACCTTTCTAGATCAGGAAAAGAGATCTCGTAGTGCTCTTAGAGCCTGTGGATCTGTGGGCAGGGAGGGTTGAGGGGGAGGATCGTTGATCTTCTGCCTGCGGACAACTGATTCGGATCGCTGTGTGAGGGCTGTGCGGCGTTTGCCGCGGCGACGGTCCACACGGTGCGAGCAGCGTTTCGCACAGGCGCTCCGCACTAGGAATTCAACCGGCGGAGGAGGGACTGCACCGTCTTCGACAGGTCCGGTTCCTCGCCCGTCAGCTGTTCGATCCGTTGCTCGGCGTTGATCACCGTCGAGTGGTCCTTGCCGCCGAACTTCTCGCCGATCACCGGATAGGAGAGGCCGGTGATCTTCCGGGTCAGGAACATCGCCACCTGGCGGGCGCGGGCGATGTTCTGCTGCCGCCGATCGCCCTTGATGTCCTGCGGCTTCACCTGCATCGCCTCGGCGACGACTTTGATGATCGTCTCCACGTCGGGCTTGTCCCCGCGCACCACGAGGATGTTCTTCAGGACGTCCTGGGCGAGCTCGAGGGTGAGCGCCGCGCCCGTCAGGCTGGCGAAAGCCGCCAGGCGGATGAGCGACCCTTCCAGCTCGCGGACGTTGCTGCGGATGTGCGTGCCGAGGAAGAGGGCGACATCGTCGGGCAGGGCGATGTGGTCGGTCGCGGCCTTCTTCTTGAGAATGGCGACGCGCGTCTCCACTTCGGGCGGCTGGATGTCGGCGATGAGGCCCCACTGGAACCGGCTGCGCAGCCGCTCCTCGAAGCCCTCGATCTCGGTGGGAAGCTTGTCCGAGGTGACGAAGATCTGCTTGCCGCCCTCGTGCAGCGCGTTGAAGGTGTGGAAGAACTCCTCCATCGTCTGCTTCTTGTTGCTGAGGAACTGGATGTCGTCCAGCAGCAGGATGTCGCACTTCTCGCGGTAGCGCGCGCGGAACTCGGGCATGCGGTGCTGCTCGAGCGCGTGGATGAGGTCGTTGGTGAACGACTCCGAAGACAGGTACACCACGTGGCAATTCGGGTTCTGCCGCAGCGCGTGGTTGCCGACGGCGTGCACCAGGTGCGTCTTGCCGAGCCCCACGCCGCCGTACAGGAACAGCGGGTTGTACGCCTTGCCCGGCGCGTTCGCGACCGCGGTGCAGGCGGCCACCGCGAACTGGTTCGACGGTCCGACGACGAACGAGTCGAACGTGTACTTCGGGTTGATCTGCAGCTGCCGCGAACCTGGGGGCGCCTCCGACGGGGGAGGGGAGGTGGCCGGAGGCGTGCTTTCGGGGACGGGGGGAGCCTCGGCGACCTCCTCCCCCGGCGCACGCTCGCGGACCACGAACTTCACCGCGCAAGTGCGGCCGAGTTGGGCCTCGAGATCCTGCAGCAGCACATCGAGCAGGTTGTCCCGCACCCAGTCGATCATGAACCGGCTCGAGTGGGCGAGCGTCAGCTCGTCGCCCTCGAGGCTGATAGGTTTGATCGGCTCGAAGTAGGTCTGGAACGTGTGCCGTGACAGCCGTCCCTTGAGGCGGTGGATCGCTCGCGTCCACAAGTCTGTCGCCGCCCGCTCCGAATCCAGCGGATTCACTACCGTAGGGCCGTCCACAGTGTTGTTCACAGTTGTGGACAAGGAGCCAAGCATCTGAAATCCCCCAGGAGTTTTGAAAAAAAGGCACCCCTCGAGCGCGCTTCGCGGCTCGCGGCCGTGGGTTTCACTTTCTCCGGAATGTCTGCCTGCCGACAAAACGAAAAACCGCGCCGCGGACCCTAGCAAACGGGCCGAAAGCGGATCAAGCAGGATCTCCAAAGTATCTGGATCGACGCAGGATCGTTGCTTGGGCAGAAGAGTTCGTTTGTGCTGCAAACGATCCATCCGGGTTGCAGCCGCGTCGCGGACCTTCCTTGACTTGCCCGGGTACGCGTGTTTTCTTGCCGCGCTTTTCGCTCTCAGGAGGCAGTCGCCGTGAAGCGCACGTACCAGCCGAGCAAGGTCCGCCGCAATCGCGAGCACGGGTTTCGCAAGCGGAACTCGACCAAGGCGGGCCGCAGGGTGCTCAAGCGCCGCCGGGCGAAGGGTCGAAAGCGGCTCGTCGTCAGCGCGCCGCGGAAGTAGCCACAGGAGGGCCCCTTGGCGGCCTTCGCGTTTCCGAAGAGCGCGCGGCTGCTCCGGCGCGCCGACTATGTGGCGATCAAGCAACGCGGCAAGAGCTTCGCGGAGGGTCCGCTTGCGGCCAGCTTCCGTCCGCGCGACCCGACTTCGACGGGAATTGCGGTCGCAGGGGCGCGCGTTGGACTCACTGTGTCGTCGAAGATAGGCAGCGCCGTGACAAGGAACCGGATCAAGAGGCGCTTGCGCGAGGCGGTCCGGCTGGAGCTTGCGAGTCTTCCTGCAGTCGACCTGGTGCTGGTCGCGCGCGCCTCGGCGCCCAGCGCGTCGGTCGAGGAGTTCCGCGAGTGGCTACGCGGCGCCGCATCCCGTATGAGAACGGTAGCATGATGCGCCTGCTGTCGCTGCCGTTGCTGCTCCTTCTCTGGATCTACCGGACCTTTATTTCGCCAATGATTCCAGCGGCTTGCCGCTATCATCCGAGCTGTTCGCAGTACGCGCAGGAGGCGGTGCGCGCCCACGGACCGGTGCTCGGTTCCTGGCTCTCGCTCAAGCGCCTGCTCCGTTGCCATCCGTGGGCGGCGGGCGGGCCCGATCCCGTCCCGCCGTCCTCGCGAAAGAGACTCGCATGAAGAACCAGAACCAGAACCTGCTCGTCGCCGTCGCCATCTGGCTCGCCTGCATGTTCGGGCTCTACCTGTTCTTCCCGAACAGCATGGGAGCGGGAAAGCGCGCCCCGCAGCAGAAGCCGGAGCCGGCAGTCCAGTCCCCGGCGACGACGACGCCCGCGAGTCCGGCGAGCGGCGTGCCGGCGGCGCCGAAGGCGGCCGATGTTCCACGTGGAACATCGGGTCCGAAGCCTCCCCCGCGCACGGTGACGTTCGCGACGCCGCTCACGCGTGTCGTCGCCAGCAGCGAGGGCGCCGCGATCGAGAGCTTGCAACTGCTCGGCGAGAAGTGGAGGCGGCACAAGGGTACGAAGGACGAGTCCCAGGTCGATCTGGTTTCTCCGCACGCCGGTGCGCCGCTTCCGTTCAGCACCGTCGTGACCGGCGCCGACGGGAAGACGCTCGTTCCGGCGACGACGGCCTACGCGCTGGTGAGATCCGACGGCACGAGCGCGACGTTCCGGGCCAAAGAGGGCGGGGTGACGATCACCAAGACGCTCTCGGTGAATCCCGACAACTACGGGATCTCGCTTCTCGTCGAATTGAAGGCGGCGCAGGGGATCGCCGGCCAGCTCTCGATCCTCCAGGGCACGCACGCGGAGGAGCCGCAGGGCGGGTTCCTCACTCCGCACAGCAACACGCCGGCGCGGACCATCTGCGCCGCGGACAACAACAAGGTCGAGCGGGTTGCCATCGGCGCGAAGCACCCGGTGTTCGAGGCACCTTCCGCCCAGTTCGCCGGCATCGACGAACAGTACTTCCTGAGCGCGGTCATGCCGCCGGCAGGCGTTCCTGCCTCCTGCCGGCTGGAGGCGCAAGGCGAGAAATCCGGGGCGCTGATCAGCACGCTCATCGTTCCTGTGCAGGTCGCCGCGGGTGGCGACTCCCAAGAGCTTTTCCAGGGCTACGCTGGCCCGAAGAGCGAGTCCGAGCTCACGGCGGTGGGAAAGCCCCTGAAGCAGTCGATCGATCTGGGATTCTGGTCGGTGATCGCCGAGCTGCTGCTCGGGATCATGAAGTTCTTCTATCGGGTGGTTCCGCCCCACAACTGGGGCGTCGCCATCATCCTGCTCACGCTGGCGATGAAGGTCCTCACTTTCCCGCTGCAACACAAGAGCATGAAGTCCATGCAGGAGATGCAGCGGATCCAGCCGCAGCTCGAGGAGATGAAGAAGAAGTACGCCGGTGACACGCAGCGGCAGAACCTCGAGCAGATGAAGCTCTTCAAGGAGCACGGCGTGAACCCCATGGGCTCCTGCCTGCCGATGCTGATCCAGATGCCCATCTGGTTCGCGCTCTACACTACGCTGCAGGTCTCCGTGGAGTTGTACAACGGGCATTTCATCCGCGGCTGGATCGACGACCTGACCTCGAAGGACCCGTACTACATCCTTCCGGTCGCCATGGGGATCACGATGATCCTCACCCAGGTCCTCACTCCGGCGCCGATGTCGAATCCCAGCCAGAAGACGATGGGATACGTGATGAGCGGCTTCTTCTCGCTCCTCATGCTCACGCTCCCTTCCGGCCTCACCCTCTACATCTTCACCAACAACATCCTCTCCATCGCGCAGCAGATGTACCTGCGCCGCAAGTTCCGTCCGCACCCGACCAAGGCGAGCGGCCAGACGGTGGAGGTCGAGAAGAAGAAAGACGATCGCTCCGGTGGTAGCGGGGGGGCCGCCGGCCGCGCCAAGATCAGAGCCTGAGCTCCATGGCCGACCCGTCGAATAAATCCGCGAGCAAGAATCCGCTGTTCGGAGCCGCGGTGGTCAAGGCCGTGCTGCGCAAGCGCGATGGCGTGGCCGCGAGCAGCGCCTTGTACGAAGGCATTCTCCGCGACCTCGGCGTCACCGATGCCCAGGTCGAGGCCTACCTCTCCGCGCACGCGGACGAGGTGGAGGAGGCCATTCGCAGCCATGGTCGCCGGGGCGATTAGTCGCGGCCGCCGAAACCGGCTTCTGGGGACTTCGCTGTTTGTCCGCGAGCAGGAAACAGCCTTGCAGGCGGTACGGACGGCGCTCGAGGGAGGCGCGCATGGGGGACGTCCAGGGCACGTTGTTCGTCGCTCACTCTACCGGTCCCGGAACGGTTCGCGAGGAGCAAGTTCCGTTCGATGACCTGCAGGCCCTGCTCGATGCCTGCCTCGCGGCCGAAGGAGCGGCGCTTGTACGGGTGCAGATCGCAGGCACCAGCGGCGGCGAGCGCAGGCGCCTGGTGCTCGATTTTGGCTACTTCGGGCGCGAAGGCGAGGGGTGAGCGTGGACGCTGCGCAACTCAGGAAGATCGAGGAGGGGGCGGAGCAGATGGGGATCCGGCTCGACCCCGAGCAGCTCAAGCAGCTCGGCCGCCACGTCGATCTGATGCTCAAGTGGAACAGATCGATCAATCTGACGGCGATCACGGATCCCGACGAAGTGGCCGAAAAGCACGTGCTCGATTCCCTTGCCGTGGTGCCCATCCTCCCCTCGGGGAGCCTCCTCGATGCTGGCACCGGTGCCGGATTCCCCGGGATCCCCGTGGCGATCGCCAGGCCGGACCTGGAAGTAGTGCTGGTGGACTCCGCGCAGAAGAAGGTGGCGTTTCTCAAGAGCGCGCTGGCCGAGCTCCGCTTGCCGAAGGCGAGGGCCTATTCGGTGCGCTTGGAAGGGAACCCCTCGAAGGAGGAGCTCCCGCGCGTGCACGCGGCGGTGGCGCGCGCGTATGCGACGGTCCAGGACTGGCTGCAGCTTGCTCAGCACTACGTGCTGCCGGGGGGCGTCGCGATCTGCATGCTCGGTCCGTCGGACGCGCCGCCCGAGCGGCTCGGCGACCTGGCCCTCAAGCAGCAGCTGGCATACACGCTGCCGTACTCGAAATCCCAACGCCGCCTGGCCATCTACAAGCACCTCTAGAGCGTCCTGTTCCACGTGGAACAGGCCCTTCAGCCGCTCTGCTGGCGAGCTCTCAGGGATGCGCGCCGGGTTGCGAGGGGCGGCCGGTGTCGCGGATGCCCGCGTCGCCGCGCTCGAGCTCGTCGACAATAGCCGAGGAGAACTGGTCCAGGTCCTCCGGTTTGCGGCTGGTGATCCAGTTCCGGTCCTTGACCACCGGCTGGTCCTTGACGGTCGCGCCCATCTGCTGCAGGTCGTCCTGGATCGTCTGCCAGGCGGTCAAGGTGCGGCCCTTGACTAGGTGGGCGGCCATCAGCAGCTGCGGCCCGTGGCAGACTGCGGCGATCAGCTTTCCTGACTGATCGAACTGTTTGACGAAGTCGACCATACGCTTGTCGACGCGGAGGTGGTCCGGCGACTGGCCGCCCGGGATGAGCAGGGCATCATAGTCGGCCGCCTTCACCTGATCGATCGACTTGTCAGCCTTCACCTTCTCCTTCCCCTTGTAGCCTTTGAGCTCCTCCCCGGCCTTCACGCCGATCACGTCGACCTGGTAACCCGCTTCCCTGAGCCGATCGTAAGGGATGCGGAACTCGGAATCCTCGAACCCCTGTCCCAGAACGCAAGCGATCTTCATCGACGTCTCCACTCGGGGGCACCATTGAATGGTGTCCCCCGTCGCCAACCGGCCTAGAAGATGCGGGCCGTGGCGCGCGCGCGGAACCCCTCTTCGCGCACGGGGAAGGTGCGACCGGCTCCTTGATTGATGTCGGACCCGCGTGGTACTCGCGCCTCACCACGGAGGGGGAGGGCGCATGGCGTTGGTGCTCGCGGTCGTGAACCAGAAGGGCGGGGTGGGCAAGACGACGACTGCGGTCAACCTGGCCGCCTCCCTCGCCGCCCGGGAGCACCGCGCGCTTCTCGTCGACCTCGATCCGCAGGGCAACGCCACCAGCGGGGTGGGGATCGCGCGCGATCAAGGCGATCGGACCACCGTCTATCACGCCCTGCTCGGCGAGGCGGATGCGCGCTCGGCCGTCCTGCCCACCGAGGTGCCGAACATGTTCCTGCTGCCCTCGAGCGCAGACCTGGTCGGCGCGGAGCTCGAGCTGGTCTCCATGGAAGAGCGTGAATCTCGGCTGCGCGAGGCGCTCGATGGAGTGCGCGACGCCTACGACTACGTGCTGATCGACTGTCCGCCGTCGCTCGGCCTCCTCACCATCAATGCGCTGGTGGCGGCGGACCGGGTGCTGGTGCCGCTGCAATGCGAGTACTACGCGCTGGAAGGGCTCGGGTCGCTGCTGCGCACCATCGATCTGGTGAAGGGGTCGCTCAAGCCCGAGCTGGAGATGGAGGGCGTGGTCCTCACCATGTTCGACGCGCGCAACAACCTCGCCCGCCAGGTGATGAAGGACGTGCAGAAGAACCTGCGCGGGCTTGTCTATGAGACGGTGATCCCGCGCAACGTGCGGCTGAGCGAGGCGCCGAGCCACGGGCGCCCCGCCATCCTCTACGATATCGAATCGAAGGGCGCGCAGAGCTACCTTCAGCTCGCCGAAGAGTTGGTGCAACGCCACCGCTCCGCGGCCGTTCAGCTCAAGCATGCGTAATTGCGGGAGAATCTAGTGACGGAATCGAAGGCGCAGGCGAAGCGGCCCGCCCTCGGCCGGGGGCTTGGGGCGCTGATTCCCGGCGGCTCGCCCGCGGAGCGCAAGGGCGTGATGAACCTCGGAATCGAGGAGATCCGTCCGAACCGATCGCAGCCTCGCCGCCATTTCGACGAAAGGCAGATCGAGGAGCTGGCGGAGTCGATCCGCAGCAAGGGAGTGCTCCTGCCCCTGATCGTCCGGCGGGACAGCGACGGATACGTGCTGGTGGCAGGCGAGCGCCGGTGGCGCGCGGCGCAGAGGGCTGGGCTGCGCGAGCTGCCGGTGATGGTCCGTGAGGTCACCGACAACGAGTCGTTCGAGATCGCGCTGATCGAGAACATCCAGCGCGAGGACCTCAATCCGGTGGAGGAGGCGGAGGCGTACAAGCGCCTGATCGAAGAGCACGGACTGACGCAGGAGGAGCTCGCGGCGCGCGTCGGCAAGGAGCGGTCTACGGTCGCGAACTCGCTGCGCCTGCTGCGGCTTCCGGACGCGATCAAGGAGGCCATCGTGGCCGGCCAGCTCAGCATGGGACACGCCCGGGCGCTTCTCGCGATCTCCGACGAGGGCGATCTGCGCAGGGCCGCGGAAAAGGTCATCGCCGAGAACCTGTCCGTCCGGGCGGTGGAGGCGCTGGTGCAGCGTCTCAAGTCGCGGCGCCTTCCGGGCAAGAAGCGCGACGCTCACGATGGCGCGCAGGTGCGCCACCTGGTCGAGAAGCTGCAGCGCAGGCTCGGCGCGCGAGTGGGGTTGAGGGACAAAGGTGGCAAGGGCGTGCTCGAGATCCGGTACGGCAGCCTTCAGGAGCTGGATCGCGTGCTCGCGGCGATCCTCGGGGAGTGATGATGGGCGGGACCG
>VBKQ01000292.1 GCA_005879505.1 Deltaproteobacteria bacterium | reverse complement strand
CGGCGGCGTCGTCACCGCGACCGAAGGCGCCGCTCTCGCGGTGCTCGCGGCCATCGTCATCGGCACGGTGATCTATCGCGAGCTGAACCTCAAGGCCCTCTACACCGCGATGATCGACGGCGTCGTCCAGACCGCCGTTGTGATGCTGCTCGTCGCCGCGTCGGCCCTGCTCGGCGTCCATCTCACCGAGATCCAGGCGCCGCAGAAGCTTGCGGCCGCTGCCGCCGTCCTGAGCAACAGCAGGTGGATCGTGTTGATGCTGCTCAACCTGCTCTTCCTCCTGCTCGGGCTGTTCCTTCACTCCGCGGCAGCCATCATCCTCGTGATCCCGGTGGTGATGCCGCTGGTGCAGGCGGTGGGGATCGATCCCGTCCATTTCGGGATCATCGTCACCATCAATCTCGGTATCGGGCAACAGACCCCGCCGGTCGCCAGCGTGCTCACGGTGGCCTGTTCGATTGCGCGCGCCGATATCTGGGAGGTGACGAAGGTCAACCTCTGGTTCATCGGCGTGCTGCTTCTGGTGCTGCTGCTGTCGACGTACTTGCCGGTGGTGCCACTCGCGCTCGTCCGGTTGTTTTACGGGGGTTAGCGCCGGCCGCCGAAGGCGGTTTAGGCGCTACGCAGTTGCTGGTTGTTACCGCGAAGGCGGAAACAAGCTTACGCCGCGCGATCGAAATCCGGCGGAGAGCCCGCCTCGGGATGCGCCGGCTGGGTCGGGCGGCGGCGGGTCTTGCGAGTCACCGCGGTCGCCAGGATGGCGAAGTAGAGGAACCCGACGAACGAGCAGCCGGCGATCTCGAGAATACTGAGCACGGGTAGACCCCCGAACAGGTATGCGGCGAGTGTGCCGCGTTGCTGTAAGCAAAAGCACCGCTGCGGGTGGGCTCGCTAGGCCTTGCGCTCGCACCGCAGGACAGGGTGGCGGTGCTGCGCGCTCCTTTGGCTGGGAAGGGGTAGGATTACGTCCACTCGCGCTCTAGCGATTTTCCGGAGGAAACATGCCGCTGTCGGGAGATGAGTGCCGCCGGCTGATCGACGCAGCCCACGCCCGCGCCGCGCAGATCGGCATCCGCGTGACCGTGGCCGTCGTGGACGAGGGCGGTCTGCTCCTCGCGCTCGCGCGCATGGATGGCGCGCCGCCGATCTCCGCGCAGATCGCGGAGGCGAAGGCGAGCGGCGCCGCGCTCTGGCACCGCGAAGGTGGCTCTCTCGCGCAGGTGGCGCAGGACCGGCCGGCGTTCTTCGAGGCGGTGGGAAAGTTGGCGCGGGTCCCCATCATTCCCGGGCTGGGCTCCACGTTGGTGCGGCGCAAGGACGCGGTGCTCGGCGCCGTGGGAGTGAGCGGCGGCAAGCCGGAGCAGGACCTGGATTGCGCGGAGGCCGGGCTGCGCGCGATCTGATCAGCGAAAGCCGAGCAAGGCGCCTGCGATCAGCGCGGCGACGATCAGGATCACGCGCCCGACACTGGCGAGCCGCGAGGCGCGCTCCGGCTGCGAAATCCGCGGCAGATCGGTGTTGCTCATCATGGCCTCCCGATCGAGGGCCTACGAAACGCCGGGGTGCGACGGCAAGGCCTTGCTGTGGCCCGGGCGGGGAGGCTGTCGAACGAGAGGCGTGAAGCGGCTACCCCTGCCCCTCCGGCACCGTCGCGGCGAGATGCTCCATGGCGGCCCTCACGCCGCCGGGCCGATGCGGTACACCGGCGAGGCCGAGCCCCATCTCCACTCCGGAGAGCGTCCCGCAGAGAGTGAGGTCATTGAACGCGCCCAGATGCCCGATCCGGAAGATCTTCCCCTTCAGCTTGCCCAGGCCCTGGCCCAAAGACATGTCGAAGCGATCGAGCACGATGGCGCGCAGCGTGTCCGCATCGTGGCCACCGGGCATGCGGATGCCGGTCAGCGATGCCGAGTGCTCGCGCTCGTCGGCGCAGTTGACTTCCAGGCCCCAGGCGCGAACCGCCCGGCGCGTGGCCTCGCCATGGCGGGAGTGACGCCGGAACACGTTTTCCAGGCCTTCCTCCTCCAGCATCGCGATCGACTCGCGCAGGCCGTAGAGCAGATTCGTCGCCGGCGTATACGGGAAGAAACCGCTCTCGTTCGCCCGCAGCATCGCGGCCCAGTCCCAGTACGAGCGGCGGAGCCCCGCCTCCTGGGATGCCGCCAGCGCTTTCTGCGAGACAGCGTTGAACGACAGCCCGGGCGGGAGCATCAGCCCCTTCTGCGACCCTGCGACGGTCACGTCGACCTTCCATTCGTCGTGGCGATAGTCGATCGACGCCAGCGACGAGATGGTATCGACCAGCAAGAGTGCCGGGTGCCCTGCGCGGTCCATCGCCGCCCGGACCTCCGGAACGCGCGTGGTCACGCCGGTGGAAGTCTCGTTGTGTACCACGCAGACGGCACGGATCTTCTGCTGCGGGTCCGCGCGCAACTTGTCCTCGACCGCCTTCGGATCGACGCCGTGGCGCCAGTCGCCGGGGACGAGCTCCACTTGCAGGCCGAGCCGCCGCGCCATCTCCTCCCAGAGCGTGGCGAAGTGGCCAGTCTCGAACATCAGGACCCGGTCGCCGGGGGAACGCGTGTTCGAGAGCGCCGCCTCCCACGCCCCCGTTCCCGACGCCGGATACACGATCACCGGCTGCTTGGTGCGGAAGACGCGCTGCAGTCCCGCCAGCACTTCCTTTGCCAGCTTTGCGAACTCAGGACCGCGATGATCGATGGTCGGCCGATCGATCGCGCGGAGTACCCGGTCCGGCACGTTGGTGGGCCCCGGGATCTGGAGGAAGTGGCGGCCGCTGGGAAATGCCATGGAGACTCCTACTTGCCGGTCCAGCGGGGCTTGCGCTTGGCGAGGAAGGATTCCACGCCCTCGCGAAAGTCCGCGCTCATGTAGTTGCGCACCACGAATTCGTCCCCGCCGCCGGGCGGCGCCCAATGGCGCACCACGCGGTTCAGCGCCTCCTTCGCCGCCCGCAGCGTGAGCGGCGCGTGCTCGAGGAGCGTGCGCGCCATCTCCACCGCCCGTTTGTACAGGCCCTCCTCGCTGGTGATCTCGTTCAGCAGCCCGGCGGAGCGCATCTCCTGCGCATCCATCAGCCGGGCGAGGAAGAGGATGTCCTTGGTTCGGGCGACCCCGATCAGCGCCGCGAGGCGAGCGTGGTTTCGCATCGAGAGCGTGTTGCCGAGCGTGCGCGCGATGGGAAAGCCGAACCTGGCGGAGGGAGCGCCGAGCCGCAGATCGCAGGCCGCCGCGATGCCCGCGCCGCCGCCGGTGCACGCGCCCTGGATGGCGGCGATGGTGGGTACCGGGACGTCTTCCAGCGCGTCGAAGACGCCGTCCATCATCGCTTCGTAACCTACGGCGTCCTGGGGCGTCTTGAAGCTGCGGAACTGTGCGATGTCGGTCCCGGACACGAACGCCTTGTCGCCTGCGCCGCGCAGGATCAACACCTTCATCCGCGGATCCGGCGCCCGGCAGATCTCGCCCAGGCGCTGGTACATCCCGAACGTCATCGCGTTGCGCGCCTCGGGTCGGTTGAAGGTGAGCCAGGCGATGCCGTCGTCGCCGATCTGGAACAGGATTTCTTCCGCGCTCATGCAGGCTCCCGGATCACGCCCGCCCTCGCGAGCTTGTCGATCTCCTCACCCGAATAACCCAGCTCCGCGAGGACCTCGGCGGAGTGCTCGCCGAGGAGCGGGCCCGCCCGGACCATTCGCGCCGGCGTCCCGGACAGACGCATCGGGGAGGCGATCTGCTTCACGGGTCCTAGCTTGCCGTGCGGCGCGTCGGGAAAAAACCCGCGCGCGAGCAGATGCGGATCGTGGAAGACCTGGTCGTACGTCTGCAGCAATCCGCAGGGCACCCCGGCGCGATCGAGCGCTTCCACCCAGTACCGCGCGGGACGCGTCGAGCTCACGTCCTCGATCAGCGGGATCAGCTCGCGGCGGTTCTGGTGCCGCAGGTGGTTCTTGGCGAATCGCGGGTCCTGCTTCAGCTCAGCGAGGCCGAACACGTCGCAGCACGCTTCCCAGTTGCGCGCGCTCGTCGCGCCGAGCGTGAAGAAGCCGTCGGATGCGCGCAGCGCCTGGTAAGGGGCGGAGGTCTGGTGCGCCGAGCCGAGCGGCTTGGGCACCTCCCCCGTGGCGAAGTAGCGACCCGCTTCCCATACCGCGAGGGAGACGCCTGCCTCGAAGAGGCAGACGTCGATGAACTGCCCGCGCCCGCTCCGCTCTCGCGCGCGGAGCGCGGCGACGGCGGCGAGCGCGCCGTAGAGTGCGCAGGTGAGATCGGTCAGCGGAACGCCTACCTTCACCGGAGCGTTCCCGCCCTCTTCGCCGGTGATCGACATCAGGCCGCTCATCCCCTGCGCCATGATGTCGAGCCCGGGCCGCTGCGCGTAGGGGCCGTCCTGACCCCAACCCGATGCGGCCACGTAGATCAGCCGCGGATTCAGCTCGGAGAGCCGGCGGTAGTCGAGCTCGAGGTCGGCCATGGTCCCCGGGCGCAGGTTCTCCACCACGATGTCCGCGCGCTCGATCAAGCGGCGGAACACTTCCTTTCCCCGGGGAAGCTTGAGGTCCAGGGCGAGGGAGCGCTTGTTGCGATTGAGCCGGATGAAGCTCGAGGATTCACCCTCGAGAAACGGAGCGGTGGCGCGCACCTGGTCGCCGCCGTCGGGATTCTCGATCTTCACCACCTCGGCGCCGAGATCGGCGAGTTGGAGCGTGCAGAATGGCGCGGCCATGAAGTTGCCGACTTCGACCACGCGCACGCCGGCCAGCGCGGACTCGGACATGGCGCTCCTTTACACCGGCGCGCCTCGCGAGCACCATCACGATTCGGCCGCGGTCGTTCACGGTCCGATGGCGATACCCCACGGCAGTTTCCCCACTGCGATCCGCTGCACGATCTTCCCGCTTTCCACGTCGATGACGGATACGTCGTCGGAAGGTCCGTTCGCGGTGTACAGGCGGTCCTGATCCGGGCTCAGGGCGATTCCCCAAGGGCGCGGGCCCACCGACTCGAACGTCCGGACCACCTTCCCGGCGCGGACGTCGATGCAGGCCACGGCGCCGCCGCGGCCGGTGGAAACGTAGAGACGCGCGCCGTCGCGCGACATCGCCAGCCCCATCGGCTTCGCACCCTGACCCTCGATGCGGATCCGGCCGCTGCGCCGGCGGGTGCGGGTGTCGATCACGTCGACGGCGCCGCCTTGCTCCGCGCTGACGAACGCGCGCTTGCCGTCCGGGGTGAACACCACGCCGCGAGGGCGAGCGGCCACCGCGGGCCGCGCCAGCAACCTGAACGTGGCCGCGTCGATGACGTCGACCTCGTTGTTCTCCTCGCTGGTGACGTAGATGGCGCGGCCATCCGGCGAAACCGTCACTCCTTCGGGCTGCGCGCCGACCTTGACCGAGCGCACGATCCGGGAGGCTTTGATGTCGACCACGGTCAACGCCGAGGCGTCCTCGTTGGAGACGTAGAGGAGCTTGCCGTCCGCGCTGAGATCGAACGATTCCGGATCCGGACCTCCCGGGAGCCGCCCGGTGACTTCGCTGCGGCCGAGGTCGACGACGGCGATCCCGTCCTGCGCCCGGTCGGCAGGCGGCAGGTCCTCCTCGCGCTGGCCGGGGCCTGCTCGCGGTGACCCGCTGACGGCGACGTAGAGCTTGCCTCCGGTTCCAAGCTTGATCCCCCGGGGCCGCTTTCCCACGGCGATGCGCGCGACGACCGCGTCGTTCTCGATCACCGACACGTCATCGGAAGCTTCGTTGCTGACGTACACCCGGTGCGGCAGGGCGAGGAGCAGCGCGGCGAGGATCGACACGCGCTCTCCTTTGGCTTCGATGGATCGGTCGTGTCAATGCCGCGGGCAGAGTATGTTGCCGCGCATGCTGATCCTCCTCGCTGCTCTCGCCGCCGCCTCGCCGGTCGACGGCCTCGATCGGATCTATCCGCAGCTGGACGCGCTGTACGTCGACCTGCACAAGAATCCCGTTGCTG
>VBKQ01000291.1:2789-8882 GCA_005879505.1 Deltaproteobacteria bacterium | reverse complement strand
CCGGGTCGAAAGCGAGCCGGGCCGCGGCACCACCGTGGCCGTGTCCCTGCCGGCGGTGAGCGCATGAACCGGGTGGCAGCCCTGGTCGATTCCGCGCTCCGCCATGCGTGGGCGTTCGACGAGCTGCCCTGGCACCTCGAGGTGGATCCGGAGCGCGACCGGTTCCCGCAAGAGAGCTTCTTCGCCGAGGGGCTCCGGTCCTTCGGCGCCATGAGCGCCGCCCAACGGCGCTCGTTCGTCTTCCGCGAGACCTGCTTCCATCTCTCGAACCTGCTCGCCGGCGAGCGCAGCGGAGAGCAGCTGGTGGCGCAGGTGATGGTGCTCACGGCGCGCGAGCGGCCCACCCACCGCGAGTTCCTCGCCGTGATGGCTCAGGAGGAGGCGAAGCACTATCTCGCCCTGCAGCGCTATCTCTCGGAGAAGGCCGGGGTCCTGTATCCCGCCTGTCACCAGCTGCGGTCCGCGCTCGACGCCATCGAGGCGTGCGCCTCCCCGGAGGTGAAGCTGCTCGTCGGCCAGGTGGTCTTCGAATGGACAGCGGCTTCGCTGGTGGCGACGCTACTGACGAAGTCGCGCGAGCCGCTGCTCGCGGCCGTGCTGCGCGTCAACCTCAAGGACGAAGCCCGGCACCTCGCGTACAGCCAGGAGCTGCGCGAACCGCTCTCGCGAGTCTTCCGCGGCCGGGCCCCTGCGGAGATGGAGGACCTCGTCTTCGAGAGCATCCGGGCGAGCGTCGCGGCCCTCTTCGCCGAGCCGGTCTGGGGCGAGCTGGACCTTCCCGCCCGCCGGATGCGGCGGCATGCGCTCGACCGCCTCGAACGGCTCGGAGTGCTGCACCGTTACCGGACGCTGGTCCCGGATCAGCTCGAGCGGTGCGGCTTCCCTGCGGCGCGCCTGCGCCGCCGGCTCGGACAGGGGCTCGTGAAGGGGCTCATCCGCGATGCGTGACTCGATCACCGCGCGGCTTCTCGACCGGGCCGCGCGCGAGCCGGACCGCGTGGCTGTCCATCTCTTGCGCAGCGCCGCGCGAAGCAGCTTTCGCGACGAGCCGGTGACGATGCGCGAATGGATTCACGGCGCCGGAACTTGCGCGGCCGCCCTGGCCCGCAGCGGGCTGCGGCGCGGGGATCGCGTGCTGCTCTGCGTTCCCACTGGCCGCGCCTTCCTCGAAGGGTTCCTCGGGGCATGCATGATCGGCGCCGTCCCCGTGCCTCTGCCATCGCTGGACGGATTCGCGCGCCCGACCGCCTTCGTGAATCGCCTGACCAGCGTGGTGCGCGACGCCGCTCCGTCGGCCGTGTTCGCGGACCGGCGCACGGCAGCCCACCTTCGCCGGTCGGGCCTTCTCGATCCAACCCTTCCGCTGATCGAGCCGCGCTCCCTGGAGCGGGCCGACGCGCCCGAGGGGCAGCCCGCGCGCGGAGACGAGCCGAACCTGATCCAGTACACCTCGGGCAGCACGGGAACGCCGCGCGGCGTGGTGATCACGGCGGACAACCTGGCCGCCAACGTCGACGCCATGGGCAAGGCCTTGCAGCTCAATGCCGATGACCGCGTGGTCTCGTGGCTGCCGATGTATCACGACATGGGCCTGATCGGCGGCCTCCTCGCCCCCGTCGTACACGGAGCGACCTGCTGGATCCTCTCGCCGCTCGAGTTCATGCTGCGTCCCGCGAGCTGGATGCAGGCGGTCTCGGACACGCGCGCGACGCTGACGGTGGCGCCGAACTTTGCCTATGGGTTGGTGGCCCGCAAGGTCGTGGACGAGGATCTCCGCGGCCTCGATCTCTCCGCCTTGCGCGCCGCCATCAACGGCGCCGAACCGGTCGATCCCGGCATCGCCGAGGCGTTCAGCCGCCGGCTCGCTCCGATGGGCCTTCGAGCATCGAGCTACTTCCCCGTCTACGGGCTCGCCGAATGCACGCTGTCGGTGGCGTTTCCGCCCCTCGGCCGCGGCGTGAAGCTCGACCACGTCCGCCGCGAGGATCTGGCGAGCGGCAGGGCGGTCCCGATGGAGCCCGGCCCCGGCTCGATGGCCGTGGTGTCCGTCGGACCCGCCATCGACGGCCACGAGGTCAGCATCGTCAGCGTCACCCCGGACCATACGCCGCTTTCCGATCGGCAAGTGGGGCAGATCTGGGTGCGCGGACCGAGCGTCTCGCCGTGGTACTTCGAGAAGCACCATGCGCAGCGCGAGCGGCGCACGTCGCTGCGTACCGGCGACGTCGGGTACCTGGCGGACGGCGAGCTGTACGTCGTCGACCGCCTCAAGGACCTGGTGATCGTCGCCGGCCGCAGCTACTCGCCCTCGGACATCGAGCGCGCGGCCGAGCAAGTCGAAGGCGTTCGCGTTGGCCGGTCGGTCGCGTTCGGCGTCGCCGATGCGGATCTCGGCACCGAGTCGCTGGTGGTCCTGGCGGAGGTCCAGCCGCGCTCTCCCGAGGAGTTGGTGGCCTTGGCGGAATCGGTGCGCGAAACGGTGGCGGAGCAGGTCGGCCTCTCTCCCAAGGACGTATGCCTGCTGAAGCCCGGATCGCTTGCGCGCACCTCCAGCGGCAAGCTGATGCGCCGCGACGCGCGCGAACGCTACCTCGGGGGAGGCCTGGCGGGCGCGGAGGCCCTCCGGCCCAAGCTGCCGGTGCGCCTGGTCGACGCTGCTCGCGGAGTCCTGTTCCGGTTCATGGCCCGGCGGCGCGCTTCGGAAGACTAGTCGCGGCCGCCGGAGGCGGCTTAGTCACTATTGCTTTTAGGCTGTACAGCTCTCCCGAGCACGCGCGCGGCATCGCTTGCAACCCTCGAGGTCCCGGACGCCACGTATCGCAGCAGTCCTCCGCGCACGACGGGAAAGCCGAAGAGGACGTCCGCGAAGAGATCCGCTTGCGACGGGTGCGTCAGCTCGCCCTCCTCCAGCGCACGGATGCATTCCTTCGCTAGAACAACGGAGAGGTGCTCCGCGATCCCCTTCGACGCGCCCGCTCGCACCCGTCGTCGAACAGCCGCGGGAAGGCGATAGCCGAAGTCGAGCAGCGAGGCGCGCGCCGGCCGGGATGCCATGGCGCTCGCGAACGCAGCGAGGAGGCGCTCGCTGACGAATCGCCCCCGCGCGCTGGTCACGATCGGTTGGAATCCGGCCTGCTCGAGGACCTGGAAGAGGGCGGCTCCACGCCGCCAGGGTCGTTCCGGCGCCCCGGGAACGAGCTCGATCGCAGCGCCGCCGGCGAGCGGGAGAAAGGCGGCGCAATCCGCCTCGGTGCGCGGCCCGCCCAGCGTGCAGGTCAAGGCGCCGGGCACCTTCCTCGTCGAGAAGGCGATCGATCCCCGCGCCTTCACCTCGATTCCGGGAAGTCTGCGCTGTACGAGCAGCCGCGCCAGCTTGCGCAGCGCCGGCGTCCGACTCTCGACCGCGATGGCGAGGCGAGGCGGCCGCTGGTATGCGGCGCTTCCGATCCCGTGCGCTTTCGCTGCCTGGCGGACGAAGAAGAAGGACATCGCCCGCTCGGACTCCTTCGTTCCGAGGCTGCTCCAGAAGCTCGCCAGCTCCTCGCGAAGCCCGTCTTCGAGGCGGTAATCCCGCGCGAACGGCAGCCGCGCGAGCCGCAGGCACTCCCGCGCCAGGCGCCGTTCGGGGCCTGGGAGCGCGTCGATCGCGGGCGCTCCGGAGCTTCCGTGGCGCTCCGGCAGCCGCTTCGGCCAGTGGCGCGCGCGCAAGGTGGAGAGCAAAGACCGCAGCGTGGCGGCGACTCCTTGCGCGGGAGCGAGCCGATCGATGAGGCCGATGCGCGCTGCACGCCTCGCATCCAGCCGCTCGCCGAGAAGGACTTCCATCGCGCGGCGTAGTCCGAGCAGCCGCGGCAGGCGCTGCGTGGCGCCGAAAAGGGGAACGAAGGCGTAGTCGCGCAACTCCGGCATGTAGAAGTGCGTGTCGTAGCTGTCGCGCGCGATCCGGTAATCGCAGGCCAGCGCCAGCTCGAGGCCGCAGCCGTAGCAGTTCCCCTCGATGGCGGCGATCGTCGGCACAGGCGCGGCAGCGAGGCGCTCGTAGCAGCGCCGCAGGATGTGCGCGCGCTCCATGGCGGCGCCTTGCGCGTGCGAGGAAGCGGCGAGCAGGAGGCCCACCCCGTTCACGAAGCTGCCTGGCTTCGCGCTCTGGAGCACGACCGCGCGCGCCCCCGCGGCCAGTCCGGCCTCGAGCTCGCGCTCGAGCTCGAGCGCCACCGGGGGCGTGAACACGTTGACCGATGAGCCCCTGGTGTCGAGCGTGAGGTAGAGGACGCCGCCGCGCAGCGCCCCCGTGCAGCCGGCGATCATCGCTTATCGGCGAGGAAGCGGGCCAGCGACGCGACCGTCAGGTCGGCCGGATCTTCGACGCTCGCGATCCATTCGGGCAGGAAGACGGGCCGCCCCAGCTGCTTTTCGAGGAGCATGGTCAGCTCGACCACCTTGAGCGAGTCCAGCCCCAGGTCGGCGAGGATGGAAGCCTCCGGCGTGATCCGTTTCCGAAGCTTCTTCGGGACGAGCGCCTCGAGTGCGTCGCGCACCTCGGGAAACAGCTCGGGATCGTGCCTGCGTGAACGCGCCAGGGTCTCCACCTCGCCAAGGCCGCGAACAAGCCGCGGCGGACACTTCCAGTGATAGTGGAGCCTGAGCACTGAAGCTGTAAAGGAATCATGGGGAGCATGCGCGGATGCCGCTGCTCCGCGCACGTCTGCGCACACGGCAAGCTGGCCTTACGACGCGTTGCCGGCGGGCAACGCGGGCGCTGGCGTACGCAAGAACGGGCGTACGAAATACGTGTATCCCACGTACCGGAGCCACGATTCCTGGAGCAGCGAGGGATGGATCTTTCCGGCGTGCTGGGCGTGGAACCGCGGCAGCTCCGACCAGTGCAGCCCGGGCTTGAGATGGTGGACCGTGTGGTACCCGTTGTTGAACAGCAGCACATTCAGCGTCTTCGAGACGAAGTTCCGCGAGTGGTTCCAGTCGCTGTAGGCGTCGGTCTCGATGTGCTGCAGATAGTTCACCACCTGGATGCTGAAGAGCGCGACCTGCTGGGGGACGAAGAAGAACAGCAGCGCCCTGCGCCAGTCGAGGATGAGAAGGCCCGCCATTGCTCCGAAGAACACCGCGTATTCCGAGGCGGCGGAGAAGAATGCGGGGCGGTCGCGCCGCCACAGGTCCTTGAGGAACGCGTTGATGTCCTTGGTCTGCGCGAGGTTCGTCAGCACCGGGTAGACCAGGAGCGCGGCGAGGTGGTTCCCCTCGAACCACTTGGGCGAACGCGAGCTGTCGCCTGGCCTGTTGTTCAGCTTGTGGTGGACCTGGTTGTGCGTCGGCACCCAGGCGACGGCGGGGTGGCCGTAGAAGATCGCGATCCAGTAGCTGCTCAAGAGGTTCAGCGCCTTCGAGCGCCACATGCCGAGGTGGTTGTGGTTGTGGCTGATCACAGCCGTGGTGAAGAACATGAACAGGGTCACCGGATACAGGACCGGATGCACCTTGCCCGTCTTCCAGTTCACCACCGTCAAGGCGGTAGTGAACGCCAGATAGAACAGCGTCCTACAGTCGGCACGGTAGCGTAACATCGGGGCCTTTCGGTAGAGACCCATCTTAGAGCACGGGTGTCATTCGACTGTCACGTCTTCCTCCCGGCACAGTCGGGTCCTGTCCTGTTATCGCGCCGTGGGTCTCCCACCAGGACTTGGGGCACCCCGGCCCTCCATGCGACCACACCGTGCACTTGAAACGCATCGGGGCGAGCGGCGACCCTCGGCCCATGCGAACGTGTCCGAAGTGCAAGACGCAGACGCTCGCTCCCCTCGCCGAGGACCGCGTCACCGACCCGGACACCGTGCCGCCCTCGCGGTGTACGCGTTGTCGCGGCGTCTGGCTGCCGCACGGTGCGGTCGACCAGCATGTCGTTCCGCCTTCGCTGGACACAGAACCCGCGGCGACCAGCGCCGACGAGATCCCCGGCTTCTGTCCCGGATGCCGCGGGCTGCTGGTGCGGGCGCGGGTAGAGGCCTCGCATCCGTTCCACCTCGACCGGTGCCCGGCGTGCGCGGGCGTATGGTTCGACGCAGGCGAGTGGGCCGC
>VBKQ01000291.1:0-2716 GCA_005879505.1 Deltaproteobacteria bacterium | reverse complement strand
GCCCTGCGAAACCATCCACGGCGCTCGCTCGGCCTCTCGTACCTCATCGCGGAGTTGCGTTCGCCGCGCTGAGTCTGTCCGCTCCCCGACAGAGGGTGCGCCCGCGCGCCGCCGTCCCCATCGTTGTTCGCAAGAGAACGCGAGGGGGAAACATGCGCAGGATCGCGGGATTGGCGTTGACGTGCGGCGCGCTGGTGGCGTGCACGTCGGTGAAGATGGTGCAGCGCGAGGGCTGCTGGGTGAAGCAGACGGAGCGGACCTTTGGCGGCAGCAGCGAGGAGCTGGGATTCTGCACGAGAGCGCGGCCGCAGTGGGCCGAGGATCGGCTGGCGCGGCTGGTACAGGAGTGCATGGCGCAAGCCGACTACCGCTGGGAGAACCGCGCGCTCGCGGCGTGGACGCGTGGGGATCCGATTCCGCCGCAGGACTCGGACGACCAGGTGGCGCGGACCTGCATGGGCCAGGCGGCATCCGCGCTCGGGCTCGAAGTCCAGAACGACGCCCTCAAGTCGCGGCTCGCCGACGTCAGCCAGGATCGGGAGAAGCTGCGCGACGCCACGGACAAGGACCGCGAATTCATCGAGCAGAGCAGCGACAAGATGATCACGGCGCTCGGCGAGGCGGCCAAGAAGCCCCCGCCCTCCGCGGTAGCGACGGCCACGAGCACCGGTACGGCGAAGACGGAGAGCGATCAGCGCAGCGCGGCCCAACCCGCCGCGCCTGCACCGCCAACCACCGTCGTGCTCGCGGCGCCTCCGGCGACGACCACGGTGGTCACGGCGCCGGCTGCGCCGAAACCGGTCGCGGCGCCCTGCCCGGCGAAACCGAGGGCGGCAAAGGCGGCGGACAAGGACGCGCCAGGGTGCGAGAAGTCGGACCCGGCCCCAGCGGACAAGACCGCCTCTCGCGATCCGCACAAGAACTGAGTCCGGTGGCGCTCGACAAACGTCGGGGGCGCGGACCGGGCTTCTTCCGCGCCCCCGCCCCCCCTTGGTCGGTGGATACCCATTAACGGCCGTGGCGCGAGAAGCGCCGGCACGAGCGGCTCAGGACGTAGGCGCATTCGTATCGGCGATCGCAGCGGGTTCGCTCAGGTCCGGCGGAGTCGCCTGTCCGGGTGGCGTGATCAAGAGCGAGACCGTATAGGCTGCGGCGACCGCCCAGGCGGCGATCAAGGCAACCGGGAACCCCCACTCGCGCACTATCCGCATTTGACTATCCTCCTTCCGGAGGCGCTCTAGAGCACCGCGCGTGCCAATGCGGTTCGCGCGCGAAACGCTGAACAGCGACATTCGCGTGCGCTCGAAGAGGGTGGCGCCACAGCGGCGCTACAAGACTGCGAGCTCGCCGAGGTGCGCCGCGACGCAGCGGCCGAGCACGTCGAGATCGTAGCCGCCCTCCAGCAGCGAGACGATGCGTCCGTCGGCGTGCTTCCCCGCGACTTGCCGGACGAGGGCCGTGACCCAGGCGTAGTCGGGTTCGAGCAGGCGCAAAAACGCCATCCCGTCGTCGCGATGCGCGTCGAAGCCGGCGGAGATGAAGAGCATCTGCGGCTTGAACCTCTCCAGCGCCGGGAGCCACTCCTGCTCGACGGCTTCGCGGAACTCGCGGCTCCCCGCGCCTGCGGCGAGCGGCACGTTCACCATCCGCTCCGAGCGGCCCTCGACTCCACTGCCGGGATAGAAGGGGTGCTCGAACGTCGAGACCATCAAGACCCGACCGTCCTCGTGGAACATCTCTTCGGTGCCGTTGCCGTGGTGCACGTCGAAATCCACCACGGCGACGCGCGAAAGCGCGTGCGCCTCCAGCGCGTGAGCTACGCCGATGCCGACGTTGTTGAAGAAGCAGAAACCCATGGCGCGGGCGCGCTCCGCGTGGTGGCCCGGCGGCCGCACCGCGCAGAATGCCGCGTCGACCTCCCCGCGGATCACCAGATCGGTGCCGAGCACCGCGGCTCCGGCGGCGCGAAGCGCCGCCTGCAGCGTGTACGGATTCATCGCGGTGTCCGGATCGATCTGCACGAGGCCGGCGGACGGGGCGAGCTCCGTCAATCGATTCACGTAATCGGGATCGTGCACGCGCAGAAGCTGCTCGCGCGTTGCAAGCGGCGCCTCGTGGCGCGAGATGACGTAATCCAGCCGCAGGGCGATCAACGTGTCCTCGATGGCCGCGAGCCGCTCCGGCCGTTCGGGATGGCCCTCTCCCATCTCGTGCAGCAGGCAATCCGGATGCGTGATGAACGCGAGTCCCACGTCGTGCAAAATATCGCGCGCGCGCGACGGGTGCGAGAGAGGGCGCAGAGGCCGCTGTTCCGAGCACTTACGCGCGTTGAAGCCCCCTTTCATGTGTCCGTACTCTCTCAACAACCAACCGAGCGATCGCACGGGCGCACGGTGCGCCGGGTCTCGCTCCAGGAGATGTGGAAATGAAGAAGCTGACGATGATTGTGGCGGCTTTCGTTCTCTGTATTTCCATTTCGGCGCGTGCGGACAGCTCGCGTCGGTCGACCTCGGTGTCCAGCACCCACGGGGAGAAGCTCCTCCTCGGCGTTGATGGCTCCTTCGGTCTTCCCATCGGCAAGTACGGCGACGCGACGGGCGTCGGCGGCGGTGTGCTGCTGACTGCCGAGTACCCGGTCATCGAGGCGCTGAACGCCACGGCCCGGATCGGGTTCAACTACCAGTTCGACAAGAGCCCTGTCGCGGGCACCGACACG
>VBKQ01000290.1 GCA_005879505.1 Deltaproteobacteria bacterium | reverse complement strand
AGTCCGGCAGGGCATGGCGGAGCGCGCCAACGACGGCGGGCGTGACCTTACGGGCGCGGCCGTTGATCAACGCCGCCAGAGCGGTTCCCATGCGGCGCGTCTTCTAACATGCGTCAGCGGCATCCGCCGACACTTCCGCAGCATTGAGGGATTTTCATTCCCGGCGACCCATCCGTGTGGGCTCGTCCTCAACGCTCGTCGCGAACAGCGTGCGGTAGCTCTGGACATCGTCCTCCTCCAGGCCGGTGGTCGCCTGCTGACCTGCTCCAGAGATGGCGCGAGGCGTGGCCCCGATCGCCAAGGCCGTGCCGAGCCCGGCATAGAGATAACGGTCACCAAATGCCTTCTTGAGCGCCGTGAAGGTCGGCTCGCCGGTGCAGTGACCGGGCGCGACGTACGCCACCTTGAACTTGTCGCGCAGAATCATGACGATGTTCTCGATGTCCGGGTCCTTCGCCACCACCAGGTGGAAACCGCCGGCGATCAAATGGATGCGCGGGTTGATCGCGATCGCCGCTTCCACAATCTTGTCGATGCCAGGATGCGAGCAGCCGACGAGCAGAACAATGCCGTCGGGAGTGTCGATCGCGAGCGACAACTCACGCAGTTCCAGCGTCGTGGGCTTGTCGGAGACGAGCGCGATCAGGTGGATGCCGGGCGCAATCTCAGTCGTCTTCTCGATCAACTCGAAGTTGGCTCGGGGCCAGGCGCTGCCGAACTTCATGACTTGCGGTGGCGTGCCGTCATAGTAGCGCTGCTCCGGCGGCAGCGACTCGTCTTTGCGGTAGAAGGTGCTGGGCAGTGAGAAGCCGTAGACACCAAAGTTCTCCTTTGGCGCATAGATCTTCACCCCGGGATTGACGCTCAGCAGATAGCCCATGCCGCCCATGTGGTCGCCGTGACGGTGGGACATGACGACGAAGTCGAGATTCGACAAATCCACTCCCTTGGCCTTTGCGTTCTTGGCCAGGATGTCAGGGTTATCGCCGGTGTCGAAGAGGATGCGCTTGCCGCCGTATTCGATCAGGGCGGCGAAACCCCAGTCCTTCTCCATCTCCGAGGCCCTGCCAAATGCATCATAAAGAATGGTGATCTGCGCTTTCGTCGGATCGCTCGCCGCAGAGGGTAACGGGGCCCTCGCAGCACATCCCGCGAGAAGCAAGACCAGCGCTGCGACGAAGCACGCTGTCCCAGGCCTAGGTCTCATTTTTTGACTCCCTTCTATGAGTTGCGTTCCAGACGCGAACGGTCGCGAACGCCCGCTCCGAATACACCTCTTCCGCGGCTGGACAGGCCATATGCCTGCCGAGGGAGCGGGAAGCCGAGCCATTGCGACCGCCCGGACCTAACGTCGGATCCGTGCGATTTGTGCGGGCGAGCGTCTGCGCGGCCATGTTTGCGGTCGCCTGCGGCCCCGTCGACCAATCCGGCGGCGCCGGCGCCGCGGGCGGGTCGGATGCCGGCGTTTCCGATTCTGGAGTCGGAGGCCCACCCATCGACGTGCGGATCGTCTCCCCGGCGGATGGCGAGAAATGCGAGGCGGATGCTCACGGCAGCTGTGGGATCTCCGTCGCAGTCTCAGGGGCGACGCTCGCGGCTCCGGGCCGCTGCGGCGAGGCGCAGCGGTGCGGACACATCGACCTCTACATCGATGGGACCGCGTGCGGCTCCCCGAACGTCCAATCGAGCTCAGACAACATCGCCGCGAACTTCGGGCGTTGCGAGAAGATCAAAGGAAAGCACACGTTGATGTGCGAGCTGCGCGACGACCGCGGCGCGCTGCTCGCGCGATCGCAGGCCGTGCGCGTCGAGGTGAAAGAGGACCACCACGACGACCAGGAGGACGGCGACGGTGACTGAGGCGCTGCTGCGTCATTCGAAGAGCGCCGCAGCCGCTTGCGGCGAGCCGCCGGCGTCCTGCCCGCCGAACACGAGGACCTTGCCGTTGCTCAGCATCGTCACGGTGGCGGCGTAGAAGGCCGGATCGAGCGCGGGCCCCGCGCTCCAGCGTCCGGTCGCCGGATCGAAGACCTCCGTCGCAGAAACGCCGACGCCCACCATTCCCGCGAGCTCCGGCGGAACTTCGCCGCCGATCACCAGGACACGCCCGTCAGTCAACGCCACTGCCGAGTGCGAGTCGCGCGGTGCTTGCAGGTCGCCGGCGGAGCTGAATTGCCCGGTCGCCGGGTCGAAGAGCTCCGTACTCAGGGGCGGCGCCGCCGGATCGTTGCCGTCTCCTCCGGAGATCAGGACGCGCCCGTCGGGCAACAGCGCAGCGGCGTGGTCCCCGCGCGCCGCGCTCATGGAGCCGGTCTCGGTGAACGCATCGGTGGCCGGATCGTAGATCTCGGCCGTGCTCGCATAAAACTCCGGCGAGGGATTGGGGACCTGGCAGCAGGTGAGGCCTCCGGCAATGAGGACGCGGCCATCACGGAGCAGCGTCGCGGTGTGCCCTACCCGGACGTGCAGCATCTGACCGACGGCGTGCCATTTCTGGTCTGCCGAGACGTAGCGATCCGCGCTATCGGTGACCGGGTTCGTCCCGCCGGCAAGCCCTCCGGTCAGCAGCGCACCGCCGTCGGAGAGCGGCGTCGCCGTCCGAGTGGAGATGCCCCGCGTCGCCACGTCTCCAACCGGCGTGAGTCCCGGCACGGCAGGATCGAACAGCTGTGTGACCACGGAACGAAGCGCGCCCACCGGCGCGTTGAGGCCGCTGCCCGCCAGCAGGAAGCCGCCGCTCACCAGCGGCGCGACGGAGGTGAACAGCCGCGCCTGGGCGGAGAACATTAGATCTGGTCCGCGCGCGAACTTCTCCGTCGCAGGATCGAAGATCTGCGTCAGCGTGCTGTCGGGCACAGAGGACGACTCCGAAGTATTTCCGCCCATCACGATCGCGGTTCCGTCGGGCAGCGCGGCAGCAACGTGGTTGGTCTGCGCGACCGGAGCGCTGTCCAGCGCGCGAATCCGATTGCGGTAGTTCGCCTGCACCGTGGTCTGTGCCTGCACCTGCGCATTGCCGCGGTCGACCCGCAGCGTAAACGTGGTGGCGCGGGAAAGGGGCGGCGTTTCCACCGCAACGCCGCTCTGGACGCGGCCGATCCCGTCGATGCTGGCGCGGTCGCCGTCGAAGACGGGGGTGAGCGAGGTGCGCTCGCCGACGAAGACCGCGGCGGTCGCCGGCGTCAGCGCAAGCCGGGGGCTGGCATTGCCGACCAGGATGAGCGCGAACGCCGCGGTGCTGGTGTGCGTCGCCGAGGTTGCGGTGACCGTGACTGGGACGCGGGTTGCGGCCTCCGTGCCCGCAGAGCGCAACACCAGCTGGCCGGACGATTGCGACGGGGGGATGACGAGAGAATCCGCGCTGATACCCGCGGGCAACGTTGCGGATACCTCGACGGCATCTGCAAACCCGTCGAGGCGAGCGATGGCGACGGTCACAGCCGCCGTACGGCGCGCCTCGAGCGTCAGCTCAGCCGGCATTACCGCAACCGTAAACGTGCCTTCCTGCGAAAGCCCATCGCCGCGTCCAGGAGAGCACGCACTGAGAGGCATGGCGGCGACGAGGCCGCAAAGAATCGATCGCTTCAGGTGACCCTCCCAGGCCAGAGCTCTCCAGCTAGCGCCGGCGCGTACAGCAAGGATGCCATGAGCCCGCTGAACGATTCCCGCTGGCTCTCAACACACCCCAACAGGCTATGGTGCGCGCCATGAAGCCCTACGTCATCTGCCACATGTGCACCGCCATCGACGGCCGCATCCTCGGTGGCCGCTGGCCGCCGCTGCCAGGCGGGAAGGACAGCTCGGAACTCTTCGAGAGCACCGCGGACAGCTTCGGGATCGGCGCCTGGCTGGTAGGCACCACCACCATGCGCGAGTTCGCGGGACGCAATGTGAGGCTCAAGAAGGCGCGCCGGCGCATCGAGCGGACCGACCACGTCGCCGACCGGCGCGCACGGCGATTCGCCATCGGCGCCGACGCAAAGGGCGCGCTGCGCTTCCAGGACCCGGACGTCGAGGGCGACCACGTCGTGCTGCTGGTCAGCTCTCGCGTGACCGACGATTACCTCGCGCACCTCCAGGACGCCGGCGTCTCCTATCTGTTCTGCGGCGCTCGCGACGTCGATGTGAAGGTGGCGCTCGACAAGATCCGCCGCGTGCTCGGCATCCGCCGGCTGATGCTCGAGGGCGGCGGGACGTTCAACGGCGCGGTGTTGCACGCGGGGCTGGTGGACGAGATCAGCCAGGTGGTGGTGCCGGTGGTCGATGGGGGTCGCGGGGTGACGACCATCTTCGACATTCCCGGCGACCCACCGCGCAAGGCGGCCGCTGCGCTGCGGCTGAAGTCGTATCGCAAGCTGCCCGGCGGCGTGAGTTGGTTCCGCTACCGGGTCGCGCGCAGATCCGCTCGGTAAGAGCGGTAAACCTGCGACCGAGCTCGGAGCTCCACGAGACTCGTAGCTACTGCCGGGCACTGCGTTCCCGGTGTGAGTTGCTTCGCGGTGGCGCGGCATCTCACGGCGCGGCCGCCGGCGCTGGGATGCCGAGCAACGAATCGACCCGGTCGGCAATTTCGGCAGGGAGAGCCGGTTTCCGCAGCAACTGCGTCGCACCGAGCGTGTTCGTCACGAGCTCGAAGTCACGCATGCTCTTCCAGAACGAGGTGACGAAAAGAACCGGTGTCGCCCGGCCCGCGCGGCGGAGCTTCTTGATCCAATCCACGCCAGTCGTGTCTGGGAGAAGCCCATCGACGAGCAGCAGATCAGGCTGTTCGTTGAGAGCAAGAGGTCGGCCTCCATCGCACGTCCAGCTTCGAGCACGCGATGACGCGCTTCTGCAGCGCGTCCACCACGAGCCGCCGGAACACCCTGTCGTCATCGAGAATCAAGATGGTGCGCATGGCTCATCCCGAGCTGGCGAGTGTAGATGACAACGCACCCCCTCGCGATGTAAGTGCTCCAAGCTCAGTGAGGCGCGAGGCGCTCGAGCAGTCCACTTTTGGATCCTCGCCTGCTGCGTAACTGCGCCGCAGGCCGAACTCCCAGACGATCTTGTCTGGCGCGCTGCCGGTGACGCGCATGCGGCCGCCGTGGATGCCGTGGAGGTGATGGGCGGCGCAGAGGCTGATCAAATTCGAGGGGTCATCGCTTCCGCCTTGGGAACGGGGCTTGATGTGGTGCGCGTGCACTGCCGCCCTGCTGCAGCCCGGGACCTGGCAGAAGTGGTTGTCGCGGGCGCGGATGCGCCTTTGCAGCGTGTTCACCTGCTTCAGTTGCTCTCTCCAGACCTCCACGAAATGCTCCGCCAGCGCCACCAGGCACTCCCCCGCCGATAACCAGCGCTTCGCCGCCGCGCGGGCAGCGCGAAAAGCTGCCTTGACGACCTCCGCGACGCTCACCGTCATCCAGACGGAGAAGGTCCCCCGCGCGCACATCTGCGCCTCGTCTTTAGCCTGCATCGCCCGACGCAGCGCGACACAGGTCATCGTCTCCGCCTTCTCGATCCAGCCCTCCACCTCCTCTCCTTCCGCATGCCGCGCGATGATGCGCGCCTTCTCGTAGCTGATCCGCTTCTCGCGCAGCGCCCGCCGCAGCAGAGGAATCCGATACAGGCTGCGCTCGAGCGCAATGCGCTGCGCGACGGTGCGCTCGGCCATTCCCAGCCGCTCCTCGCAATAGTGGCCGAAGCTGGCGAACCCGAGAGGCTCCCAGGCGCGGCTCGTCTTGAAGAGCATCGCCACGTGCCCGAATACCTCGTCCCAGTGAGCG
>VBKQ01000289.1 GCA_005879505.1 Deltaproteobacteria bacterium | reverse complement strand
GCTTTACGCCTCCACCAGGTTGTCGATGGCCCGCTGCAGTTGTTCCGGATCGATCAGCTTCACGGGACCCTCGGCTGAATCCACCTGCGCGAGCACCGCTCCCGACGGCTCCTTCAGCTCGCGTGCTTCCGCGGGGATCTCCTCGATCCCGGCGACCTCCGACACATACAGTCCGACGTCACCGCGCGGTCGCTGCAGCATCACCACCTTGCCCTCCGGCCGCGCCGGGCGGGCTTTCAGGCCGACCAGCGGTCCCCGCTCGATCAAGGCGGCGACGCGCCCCTGCTGGCTCATCACGCCGAGCAGCGCCGGCGGCGCCCGCGGGACGCGCGAGACGAAGACCATCTCCGTCACCCGCCGCACCACGGAAAGCGGGAGCGCGTACCGGTTGCCTCCGTGCAGACAGATGACGGCGCGGGGCATCGGCTCACTCCAGTTTGAACCGCGAGACGACCGTCTGCAACTCGACGGACAGGTTGGTCAGCTCCTGCGAAGCGGAGGCGATGGACGCCGTCACCACCGCCTGGTCCCGGATGGCGCGGGATACCTCCTCGGTGCTCTTGGCATTCGAGGAGGCGACCTCGCGGATCTCGCGGATCGCTTTCACCATCTCCTCGGAGCCGGCGAGTTGCTCCTTGGCGCCGTTCGAGATGGCGGTGACGCGCGCAGTGCTTTCCTGGGTGGCGCGGACGACCTCGTCCAGAGAGAGGATGATCTGCGCCAGGTCCTCGCGCCCCTGCCCGAGCTCGTCGATGCCCTCTCTCATCGCCGCGACCGCGTGCTGGCTGCGCTGGCTGATCTCCTGCGCCAGCCGGCTGATCTGCTCGGCGGAGCGGCCCGCCGACTCGGCGAGCTTGCGCACCTCGTCGGCGACCACCGCGAACCCGCGGCCGTATTCGCCGGCGCGCGCCGCCTCGATCGCGGCGTTCAGCGCGAGCAGGTTCGTCTGCTGCGCCACCCCGGTGATGGCGACGACGATCTTGCTGATCTCCTGCGTCTTCTCCCCGAAGGCGAAGACGGTCTCGGAGGCGGCCTCGATCTCCGCGAACACCTTCTTGATCTTCTCCGCCGCCAGCTGGGCTGCCGCTCCGCCCGACTGCGCCGCGGTGGACGTCGCCGTGGCGGCCTCGGCCGCCGCCTGCGCGGTATTCGCGCTGGAGTTGATGGAGGTGGCGATCCCGCTGATCAGTGCGCTCGCCCGTTCGACCAGCCCGAGCTGCTCGTCGGCGCCCTTGGCGATGTGGTCCATCGACTCCTTGATCTCCTCGGCGGACGCGGTCACGTTCCCGGTGGACACCTGCATCTCGTCGGCCGAATCGGCCACCGCCCGGCTGGTGTTCTGGATGTGCCGGACCAGGTCGCGGAGGTTCTCCTGCATGTGCGAGATGGCGACCGTCAGCTCGTCGACCTCGTCGGCGCCGAGGTAGGAGGGCCTCTCGCTCGGCAGCGCCTTGGAGAGATCGCCCCGGCTGATCTCGAGCGCGCTCCGGTTCAGCCGCACCACGCGATTCGCGATCTGCTTCAGTCCCACGGATACCGCGATGGCGACCAGGAGCCCCGCCAGCACCCCGACGATGGCCCGCTGCGGATCGAGCCCGCGGCGGATCACCTCGTACACGAGGACGCCGGAGAGCACCGCCCAGATGCTCATGTCGCCGAAAAAGACCTTGAAAAACAATCCCAGGCGGCGCGACGGGCCGCCGGCGCGCGAGGGGCGGACGGGCTTGAGCCCGGGGCTGCTCGGGATATGCGGCGGCAGGGGACGGCCCGGCGCCGCCAGCGTCCGCAGCGGCACCTCGTGCTCGTCGCTTCCGAGCAATTCCTGATGCGCGGGCGTCGCCATCCGGCGTCACTGTATCCCGAGGCGCGCGAACGGCAAATGACGTTCCCGTGCGACCGTTGCATGGAGCAAGTGAGCCGGCTACCGTTCCTCACCCATGGCTGCGCGCGCCACGACGGCGGGATTTCCCAAAGGCGCCGAAGGATCTCTCGACGAACGCGCGCGCCGCGTTCTCGCGGCGATCGTGCGCGATTACATCCACAGTGGAGAACCGGTAGGCAGCCATGCGATCGCCCGGCGGGCGGAGGTAGACGTTTCCTCCGCGACCGTACGCTCGGTGATGTCCGATCTGGAGGAGATGGGCTTCCTGCAGAAGCCGCATACCAGCGCCGGCCGGATTCCGACGGCGCACGGGTTCCGTTACTACGTCGATGCGCTCCTGCGCGTGAAGCCGCCGCTGCCGGAGGAGCGCGAGCAGATCGCGCGGCGCGCCCACGAGGCGACGCAGCTCGAGGGCCTGATGACGGCGGCCTCGCGCGTGCTGCATTCGCTGACCCATCACGCCGGCGTCGTGGCCTCGCCGCGGCCGCAGTCCGAGCGGCTGCAGCGCATCGAGTTCCTCCAGCTTCGCGAGGGGCGTCTGCTGGCCGTGCTCGTCGCCCGCTCGGGCGCCGTCCGCAACCGGCTGGTCGCGCTGCCGCAGCCGCTTTCCCCCGCGCAGCTCGACGAGGCCGCGGGATACCTCAACTCCCTGATCGCCGACCGCACGCTCGCCGAGGCCGCCTCCAAGCTGAGCGAGGAGATGGAGCGCGATCGGCGGGAGCTCGGCGAGCTGCGGGCGCGCGCGCTCGCGCTCGGCGCCGAGGCAGTGCAGGTGGAGGCCCCCGCAGTGCACATCGAAGGGCAATCTTCGCTCCTCGAAGACAAGGCGCTGGCGCACGATCTGGACAAGATCCGGGCCCTCTTCCGCGCGCTGGATGAAAAGGAGCGGCTTCTCGCCGTGCTCGACCGGACGCTCGCGGCGCAGGAGCTGCGGATCTTCATCGGCGCGGAGAGCGGGATCGTCGAACCGGACCTGGCGATCGTGGCGGCGCCGTACCGGCTGAAGGGCGAAGTGGTCGGCGCGCTCGGGGTCATCGGACCGACGCGTATGGACTATTCCCGCGTCGTCCCCCTCGTCGAGCTGACGGCACGGACCGTCGGGCTCACCCTCGACGGAACCGAAGAAGGATAAGGGCTACACCCCCCTTGGCGAAGCGCTCCGCTGCGCTATGTTACCGCCTCTCTTGGAGGAGATGACTTGGTTCCAGACGATACCGAGGTCCCGCCTGGCGCCGCGGTGGACGAGGAGAGGGCGGTGCCGGAGGGCGGCGGCGACTCCGGCGGCGCAGCCGCCGACCCGCAAAAGCTGGCCATGCTGCAGGCGCAGCTGGAAGAGTCGTTCAAGCGCGCGCGAGAGACGTCGGAGCGCCTGAAGGATACGCACGAGCGTCTGCTGCGCACGGCGGCGGAGTTCGACAACTTCAAGAAGCGCGCGGTGAAGGAGAAGGAGGACATACAGCGGTTCGGCATCGAGCGCCTGCTGAAGGACTTCCTGCCGGTGATGGACAATCTCGAGCGCGCCCTCGATCACGCCGAGCAGCACGATCTGGCTCAGGTCATCGAAGGAGTGCGCCTGGTGCAGAAGCTGTTCGAAACGACGCTCGCCAAGCACGGCGTGATCGGGTTCTCCGCCTTGGGAAAGCCGTTCGATCCCGGCCTGCACGAGGCGCTCATGCAGCAGGAGAGCGACGAGCCCGCCGGCACGGTCGTGTCGGAGATGGCCAGGGGATACAAGCTCAATGATCGGCTGGTCCGTCCCGCCGCGGTGGTGGTGGCAAAGCCTCGTACTCCCGCGCAAGCCGCTCCGGCGACGGACGGCGAGGGTGGGGGACAAGGCTGAATCCTCCCACGCGGGACTTCCTCCGAATTTTCGACCGCGCGGACCCTTGAGGTAGAAGGGATCGGGGGAGAGCGCCTTCAATGCCCAAGGTCATCGGCATCGATCTCGGCACCACCAACAGCTGTGTCGTGGTGATGGAAGGCGGCGAGCCGGTGGTGATCCCCAACTCAGAGGGCAGCCGCACGACCCCGTCGATGGTCGGCTTCACCGAAGCCGGCGAGCGTCTGGTGGGACAGATCGCCAAGCGCCAGGCGATCACCAACCCGGAAGCCACCGTTTTCGCGGTGAAGCGCCTGATCGGCCGCAAGTTCGACTCTGAGGAGGTGCGCAAGAGCATCTCCGTTTCCAGCTACCGGATCGTCTCGGCGGACAACGGCGACGCCTGGGTGGAGCTGCGGGGGAAGCGGTACAGCCCTGCGGAGATCTCCGCCATGATCCTCTCCAAGATGAAGCAGACCGCCGAGGACTACCTCGGCGAGCAGGTCACCGAAGCGGTGATCACCGTTCCCGCCTACTTCAATGACGGGCAGCGCCAGGCCACCAAGGACGCCGGCCGCATCGCGGGCCTCAACGTCCTGCGCATCATCAATGAGCCGACGGCCGCGGCGCTCGCGTACGGCCTCGACAAGGCGCAAGGCGGCGCGGCGAGCAAGACCGGCGCCAGCATGCGCACCTCGGGCGCCGAGAAGATCGCGGTCTACGACCTCGGCGGCGGCACCTTCGACATCTCGGTCCTGGAGCTGAACTCGGGCGTATTCGAGGTGAAGGCGACCAACGGCGACACGTTCCTCGGGGGCGAGGACTTCGACCAGCGCATCGTCGATTACCTGGACCAGAAGTTCCAGAAAGCGACGAACATCGACCTGCGCCGCGATCGGATGGCGCTGCAGCGGCTGAAGGAGGCCGCCGAGCGCGCCAAGCACGAGCTCTCTTCCGCCACGGAGACGGACGTGAACCTGCCGTTCATCGCGGCGGACGCGACCGGCCCCAAGCACCTCACCGAGACGATGACCCGCGGGCAGCTGGAGGAGCTGGTCAACGAGCTGGTGCAGAAGACGATCGAGCCCTGCCGCATCGCGCTCAAGGACGCCGGCATCAACACCAAGGAGATCGACCGCGTCATCCTCGTGGGCGGCATGACGCGCATGCCGAAGGTCCAGCAGGTAGTGCAGAACTTCTTCGGCAAGGAGCCGCACAAGGGGGTCAATCCCGACGAGGTGGTCGCCATCGGGGCTGCCATCCAGGGCGGCGTGCTCAAGGGCGAGGTGAAGGACGTCCTGCTGCTCGACGTGACTCCGCTCTCGCTCGGCGTGGAGACCGCCGGAGGCGTGAATACCCGGATCATCGAGAAGAACACGACCATTCCGGCGCGGAAGTCCCAGGTGTTCTCGACGGCGGTGGACAACCAGCCGATCGTGAACGTCCACGTCCTGCAGGGCGAGCGCGAGATGGCGGCCGACAACAAGACGCTCGCGCGCTTCGAGTTGGTGGGCATCCCGCCGGCCCCCCGCGGCGTGCCCCAGATCGAGGTGGCGTTCGACATCGACGCGAACGGCATCGTCCACGTCGGCGCCAAGGACCTCGGCACTGGCAAGCAGCAGAGCATCCGCATCGTGGCGTCATCGGGTCTGACCGAGCAGGAGATCCAGAAGATGATCGCGGACGCGGAGCAGCACAAATCGTCGGACAAGAAGAAGAAGGAACTGGCGGACGTGAAGAACTCCGCCGACGGCTTGATCTATACGACGGAGAAGGCCCTGGAGGAGTACTCGACTCTCTTGCCCGCCAAGGACATGGCGGAGATCCGGGCGGACCTCGAGGCGCTCAAGGCGGTGGTCGGCAGCGAAGCCCTTCCCCGGATCAAGGCCGCAGTCCAGCGCCTGGAAGGCTCGGCCTACCGCATCGCCGACGCCCTGTACTCATCCGCCGACGCCGGCGAAAAGAAAACCGCCGCCAAGTCCTGAACTGCTTCACCGCCAAGCACGCCACGCCACGCCAAGTTTTGGGGGGTTCAAACGATCCCTTCGCGTGCTTGGCGTGCTTGGCGGTTGATCTGAAGGATTGACAGGGGTTCAGATATTCTTACGTTAGACGTGGCGGGTCGAGCGCTTGGTTGCCTGTCCGAGGAGTGAAGGTGTCGCAAAAGCGTGACTACTACGAGGTGCTCGGGGTAGCCCGAACCGCAACCGTACAGGAACTGAAGAGCGCGTTCCGCAAGCTCGCCCTCCAGCACCATCCGGACAAGAAT
>VBKQ01000197.1 GCA_005879505.1 Deltaproteobacteria bacterium | reverse complement strand
TTCGACAGCTTCTTCAGCGAAAAGCTCCTCCACGACCAGGACCGGCTCTCAGCGGCCATCCGCCTGCTCGAGGAAAAGGGCATGACGGCGATGGAGGTGCTGCCGCCGCCGAAGGGCGTCGACATCGACGAGGAGGAGTACGTTCCGCAGCCGCTCAAGGTGGTGAAGACGACCCGATTCGGGGACGATCGCGATCGCCCCCTCTTGAAGACGAACGGCGAGCCCACCTACTTCGCGGCCGACGTGGCGTATCACTTCGACAAGCTCTCCCGCGGTTACCGGCGCCTGATCGACGTCTGGGGCGCGGATCACGGCGGCTACATCTCGCGGATGAAGGCGGTGGTGGCCGCGATGGGCGGCGAGCTGGAGGTGATCCTCTTCCAGCTCGTCAATCTGATGAAGGACGGCCAGCCGTACCGGATGAGCAAGCGCGCGGCGAACTTCGTCACCTTGCGCGAGCTGCTCGAGACGGCCGGCCCCGACGCGACCCGCGTCTTCTTCCTCCTGCGCCGCTCGGACATGGCGCTGGACTTCGACCTGGGACTCGCGCAGAAGCGCGACAACACCAATCCCGTCTTCTACGTCCAGTACGGCCATGCCCGCTGCGCGGCGATCCTGCGCCGGGCGCGCGAGGAGAAGGGCGTCGAACCGCGCTGGGATCCGGAGGCGATGGGCGCGCTGCAGCTCCCAGAAGAGATCGACCTGATCAAGCGCATCCTGCAGTTTCCCGAGCTGATCGCACATGCCGCCGCGGCGCTCGAGCCGCACAAGGTGGTCTTCTATCTCCAGGAAACCATCGCGCAGTTCCACGGCTATTACACGAAGTACAAGAAGACCGAGCGGGTGATCTCGGGGGACGAGCGCAAGACCGCCGCAAGGCTGTATCTCATCTGGGCGGTGAAACAGACGCTGGCCAATGCCCTGGCGGTGCTCGGCGTATCCGCGCCCGAGCGCATGGACGCTCCGGCGGCAGAGGAAGACTGAAGAAGTGGCGGCGACCGGGTCGCGTCTGGTACACCCGCGCGAGGTGCAGAGGCTGCGCGAGAAGATCGAGGATTCCGTCGACGGACGGCGGGCGATCGCGCTGGCCGTCTGCGCGTTGCTCCTGCTCGGGACCGTCTTCTCGTTGGGCGTGATGATCGGACGCAAGGCCGCGTCGGTCCAGGGGCCACCCGACCTCGTCGATGACCTCGCGGCGCTCGACGCCCGGGCATTCCACGCCGACGTTCGGACGAAAGCGCCTGCTCCCGCTCCGGAGGCCGCGGCGACGCCCGCGGCAGGCGCAGCAGCCGATCGACCCCAAGGCGCACAGAAGTCTGAACCCGTCCGCACCGTGGTGGCCTCCACTCCGCGCGCCGCGACCGTGGTTCCACCGCCGCCGCGTGCTCTTCAGATACCTCCGGCTGCCATGGCCGCGCTTACGCCCCCGCCGCGCGACGTTGGCGAGTACACCGTGCAGGTGGGGGCTTCGCGGGAGCGCGGCGAGGCCGCTCGTCTGGAAGGGAAGGCGCGCGGCGCCGGGCTCAAGCCGTACGTCGTCGAAGCGAACCTCGGGCCCAAGGGCACCTGGTACCGGGTGCGCGTCGGCGCCTTTCAGGACAAGGACTCCGCCAACCGATTCCGCAAGGACGTGGAGCGCGAGCTGCGCACGGCCGCAGTCGTGATGCCGACCCACTGACATGCCTTCGATCAAGCCCGTCCGCATCGAAAAGCCCTGGGGATACGAGCTCATCTGGGCGCGGACCGATCGTTACGTGGGGAAGATCCTCCACATCGGCAAGGGGCATGCCCTGAGCTTGCAGTACCACCAGCGCAAGGACGAGACGCTGCACGTGCTCGCCGGCACCGTCCGGCTCCAGACCGGCGAAGAAGGCGCGGCGCTCGAAGAACGCGTGCTCGGGCCTGGCGAGTCGTTCCACGTCACGCCGCTCCTGCGTCACCGGATGATCGCGCAGACCGACTGCGACGTGCTGGAAGCGTCGACGCCGGAGTTGGACGACGTCGTCCGCCTCGAGGACCGGTATGGAAGGGCGAAGTGATGCGCTCGATCGTGCTGGGCGGGGCCGGCTTCATCGGCAGCCATCTCGTCGATCGGCTGCTCGAGCGCGGTGACGAGGTGGTGTCGGTCGACAACCTGCTCACCGGACGCCGCGACAACGCCGAGCGCCAGCGCGCCAACCCGCGGTATGCGTTCGTGGAGCACGACATCTGCCGGCCCATCCCGCTGCAGGGGCAGGCGGCTGCCGTGTTCAACCTGGCCTCGCCGGCGTCCCCGATCGACTACGAGAAGCTGCCGCTGGAGACATTGGACGTCGGCTCGCTCGGCACGCGCAATGCGCTCGATCTCGCGCGCCGCCTGGGCGCGACGTTTGTGCACGCCAGCACTTCGGAGGTCTACGGCGATCCCCTCGAGCACCCGCAGCGCGAGGACTACTTCGGAAACGTCAATCCCATCGGCCCGCGCGCCTGCTATGACGAAGCGAAGCGCTTCGCCGAGGCGCTCACCACCTCGTACGCGCGGGTGCTTGGTCTGCCGGTGCGGCTAGCCCGGATCTTCAACACCTATGGCCCGCGCATGCGCGCCGACGACGGGCGGGTGGTCCCGACCTTCGTCGCCCAGGCGCTGCGCGGCGAGGACTTCACCGTCTTCGGCGACGGCACGCAGACCCGCAGCTTCTGCTACGTCGACGACCTGGTCGCGGGGCTCCTCGCCCTGCTCGCGAAAGGCGACTCGCAGCCGGTGAACCTGGGCAATCCTCGCGAGATGACGCTGATCGAGCTCGCCGAGACCACCCGGAAGGTGGTGGGCGGCGGCGGCCGCGTCCGATCCGTGCGCCCCCTACCGGAGAACGACCCGAAGCAGCGCCGGCCCGACATCACGCGCGCGCGCACGCTGCTCGGATGGGAGCCGAAGGTCGAGCTGGAAGAAGGGCTGAAGCCCACGGTGGCGTACTTCCGCCGGGAGCTCGGCCCATAGATGGCTCCGGGCGCGTTGTGCGTCGCGGCATCGCATGTTATCCCCCGCCTCCCGGAAAGGGACGATGCCTGAGCAGAACCAGCAGCTGCGCAACTTCTCCATCATCGCGCACATCGATCACGGCAAATCGACGCTGTCCGACCGGCTGCTGGAGAAGACCGGCACGGTGAGCGAGCGCGAGGCGCACGACCAGTTCCTCGACAACATGGAGCTGGAGCGGGAGCGTGGGATCACCATCAAGGCCCAATCGGTGCGCATGAACTGGCGCAGCAAGCGCGACGGCAAGGAGTACGTGCTCAACCTGATCGACACTCCAGGCCATGTCGACTTCGCCTACGAGGTCTCGCGAAGCCTCTCCGCTTGCGAGGGAGCGGTGCTGGTGGTCGACGCGTCACAGGGCGTCGAGGCGCAGACCCTCGCCAACGTCTACCTCGCCCTCGAGCACGACCTGGCGGTCGTGCCGGTGATCAACAAGATCGATCTCCCCAGCGCGGACGTGGAGGGAACGCGCCGCGAGATCGAGGAGGTGATCGGTCTCGACGCGAGCAAGGCCGTGCCGACCAGCGCGAAAGAGGGCACCGGGATCGAGGAGCTGCTCGAGGAGATCATCCACACCGTGCCGCCACCGAAGGGCGATCCAGCGGCGCCGCTCAAGGCGCTGATCTTCGACAGCTGGTACGACTCCTACCGCGGCGTGATCATGCTGGTCCGCATCGTCGAGGGCACGGTGCGCCCGCGGCAGAAGATCATGTTCATGTCCAACCGCCGGGAGTACGAGGTGAGCGAAACGGGCGTATTCGCTCCCAAGGCGCGGGAAAAGAGCGAGCTGATCGCCGGCGAAGTGGGATTCGTCGTGGCGAACGTGAAGGTCATCCAGGACGCCAAAGTGGGCGACACCCTGACCGACCCCCAGCGCCCGACGGACAAGCCGTTCCCGGGCTTCAAGGAGATCAAGCCGATGGTGTTCTCGGGGATTTTCCCCGTCGATTCGGCTGATTACGAGAACACCCGCGACGCGCTCGAGAAGCTGCGGCTGAACGACTCGGCCTTCACCTACGAGCCGGAAACTTCCCAGGCCCTCGGTTTCGGGTTCCGCTGTGGATACCTGGGCTTGCTGCACATGGAGATCGTGCAGGAGCGGCTGGAGCGCGAATACAACCTGAATCTGATCACCACCGCGCCGTCCGTGGTTTACAAGGTGGTGAAGAAGGACGGAAGCGAGCTGACGGTGGACAATCCGGCGAAGCTGCCGGGGGAAGGCGAGATCGAGAAGTTGATGGAACCGATGCTGCTCGCGCACATCTACGTGCCCAACGAGTACGTCGGGTCCGTGCTCCAGCTCTGTCAGGACCGCCGGGGCCTGCAGAAGGACATCAAGTACATCGGCACCAAGCGCGTGCAGATCACCTACGAGATTCCCCTCGCCGAGGTGGTGTTCGACTTCTTCGACAAGCTGAAGAGCATCTCGCGGGGGTACGCCTCGCTCGACTACGAACCGCTGGGCTACCAGGAAGCCGACCTGGTGAAGCTCGACATCTTGATCAATGGCGAGCCGGTGGATGCGCTCTCGACCATCGTGCACCGCGAGCGCGCCTACCAGCGCGGGCGCGCCATCTGCGAGAAACTGAAGGAAGAGATCCCCAAGCAGATGTACGAGGTGGCCATCCAGGCCGCCATCGGCTCGCGCGTGATCGCCCGTGAGACGCAGAAGGCGCTGCGCAAGAACGTGCTCGCCAAGTGCTACGGCGGCGACATCTCCCGCAAGCGCAAGCTCCTCGAGAAGCAGAAGGAAGGCAAGAAGCGGATGAAGTCGGTAGGCCAGATCGAGATCCCGCAGGAAGCGTTCCTCGCGGTGCTCCGGGTGGAGGAATGACGGCGGCGGCGGAGACGCGCAGCGCGGCGCAGGCGAAGCGGGAAGCGGAGCTGGTCTCGGCGGCCGATCGCGGCTCGCTCGCGTTCTACGGGGCCGCCGGCTACGGCAAGCTCGCCGGCATTCTCGGTGGGACGGTGGCGATCGCGCTGGTCGCCCAGCACCTGCTCCGGCGGCAAGAATTCCTCCTCGGTTCGCTCTGCGTGTTCCTGGCGATCTTCCTGCTCTCCACCATCGGTTCGGCGACCCCATGGGGAGTGCGCAACCGGGCGCGCAACGAGGCGAGGTCGCTGCGCCGCAGCGCGAGCCGGCTGCTGCGCCGCAACCGCGGCAAGATCCCGGAGGGCGCGGCGGCCGAGGTGGAGCAGGCGATCCTGGCCGTCGAAGAGGCCCTGGGCAAGCCCCAGGGCATGCCCGCGGTGCAAGCGCGCCAAGGGCTCGACGCAGCACTCGACAAGCACCTCGCCTTCGCGCGCAAGGGCGCGGTGCGCGAGTACACCGAATCCATCGGCGGGGCCATCCTGGTCGCGCTGCTCCTGCGCGCGTTCGTGTTCGAGCCGTTCCACATCCCCTCCGGCTCGATGATCCCGACGTTGCTGGTCGGGGATTTCATCTTCGTGAACAAGATGAGCTACGGGCTGCGCATCCCTTTCACCGACCCGGGCCGGGTGCACAAGCTCTGGGAGCGGCCGCCGAAGCGCGGCGACGTGGTCGTCTTCATCAATCCGCAGCATCCCGACGTCGATTACGTGAAACGCGTGGTCGGGCTCCCGGGCGACCGCATCGACATCCGCGAGAACGTCCTCTACGTGAACGGCGTCGAGCAGAAGCGGATCGAGGTCGGCGACTACACCTACAAGGACCACTCCGAGTACACAGACTCCGACATCGACGTGGTCGCCCGCATGTACATCGAGAACCTGGACGGTCACCGGCACCCG
>VBKQ01000196.1 GCA_005879505.1 Deltaproteobacteria bacterium | reverse complement strand
GGCCGCGAAGGGGCACGGGCGCAACGTCGATGCTGCGCGCGAGCTGACCCGCGCCTACGATCTGATCGCCCTGCGGCGCGGCATCACCCTCTTCGGAGGGACCCAGGATCCTCCCGCCTTCAGCAAGCGCGGCGACGACGTCCGCATCGATTGGACGAGCTATGACGCCGAAGTGGCACCGTTCCTGGACGGCACGGCGATCCCGGGAGGAGCGCGCTGGACGGCGGTGGAGCTGCGGGAGCCGGCGGGCCTCACCCGGCCACAGCAGCGCTCCTGGCGACGGCAATGGCAGGACCACTTCCGCGAGCGCGGCTGGCTCGATCGGCTCTTCCGGTACGTCGAGGACGAACCGGCGCCGGCGGCGTTCCCGCGCGTGGAGCAGAAAGCGCGAGAGCTGCGCGAGGATGCGCCAGACGTACGCCGCCTGGTGACGACGGCCTGGACCGAAGCGCTTGCAGACGTGAACCAGTGGACTCCGCTGGTCAACTGCGTCGGCGAGAAGAACGCGACCTGCTCGCGCGCGGCGCCACGCGCGAGGTACGACCGCCTCTGGTGGTACCAGAGCTGCATGTCTCACGGCTGCAGCGTGGACGGAAAGCCGGTCCTCGACCCCGCGTTCCGCGGCTGGCCGAGCTACATGATCGACGCGCCGGCGACCGCTGCGCGGGTGATGGGGACGCTGGCATTCGTCAACGACGTCGCCGGCGAGCTGTACTTCGATACGGTGTACGCCTATCACGAAGGCGACCCCTGGCAGTCGCAGTGGGCATTCGGCGGCAACGGCGACGGCACGCTCTTCTATCCTGGGACACCCGCTCGGATCGGCGGGAAGCACGACGTGCCGGTGGAGAGCCTGCGGCTTCTGCAGATTTCGCGATCGCTGGCGGACCACGGCTACTTGTCGCTCTGCGCGCAGCTCGGCGACCCGTCGCTCGCCCGCGCCGAGGCGCGGGCGGTGGCGCCTTCCCTGCGCGGCTTCTCCCGCGATCCGCGGGCTTACATCGCGATGCGCGAACACCTGGCCGCGCGCATCGAAGCGCTGCTCTCCGCGCGCAAGCTCGGGGCGCGCTGAATACCTGCTTCCACGGCCTGGTCTGGTAGGAATGCTGCCCATGCTCGCACTGCTCCTCGCCGCGCTCTGCCCGACGCAAAAGCTGCCCGCGGTAAGGTCCACGGCGCTGGAAGTGCTCCACTACCGCCTCGACGCCCTGGGCGCCGACGTGGGCACCTTCGAGATCCGCGCGGAGCCGCCCCCTGCATCCGAGCGATCCCGCGCCGCGCTGCGGCTCAGCTCGCGGGCGAAGACCAGCGCCTTCGTCTCCACGAACCTCGGGCGATTCGAGACGTACGCGACCGCCCTGGTCGCGCGGGACTTCACGCCGCTGCACTACCGCGAGGACCTCGACGAGAACGACGTGCATCGCGGCGTCGAGCTGCTCTTTCCGCCGCTGAACGGGACGCTGGCAGTCAAAGCGACCAAGAACGGCGAGCCGGAGCCCCTGGCGGTGGAGTTGACCGACAACGTGCGGGACATGATCTCGACGCTCTACCTGCTGCGCCTGGTGCCCATGAATCAGCCCGTCTGCCTGGAGGTATTCGCCGGCCGCAAGGTGTGGAAGCTGACCGGCCAGCTGACGGCGAAGGAAAGCATCGACACGCCGCTCGGCCGTTTCATGACCATCCGATTCGACGGAGATGCGGTCCGGACGGACGACCCGAAGATCCGGCGGACCGCGCACGTCTGGATGACGGACGACGAACGCCGCCTGCCGCTGGTCGCTATCGGGGACGTACGGGGAAAGACCATCCGAGCGCAGCTCGTGTCCGTCCCCGGACTGCGGCGCGCCGCGAAGAAGTGATTCGTCGCGGCCGCCGAAGACGGCTTGGCGACTATTGCTTTAGGCTGTACCGGTTGGGAGACGTGTTCTAGACGAGGCCCTTGTTGCGGCGGATCTGCTCGACCGTCTTCTGATACTCGACCTCCCAGGCCTGGGTACCCTCGGAGAGGTGCTTGAGACGGGAGCGCGCCTCGCGGTCGATGTCCTCGTCCACGTCGAGGTGTTTCTTGAACACCTGGTAGATCTTGCGGCGGATGGTGTGGTCCTCGGCGAAGACTTCCTCGATGTTCCGGGAGATGAGCAAGAATTCGATCATCTGGTTGATGATGTAATCGATTCCCTCGTCGCCCATCTTGAATCCGCGCACGTCGGCCATCTCGCGCTTCACCTGGTTGAATCGCGAGTGATCATAACCGCGCCGTTCGAGGGCCTCGCGCGTGGCCTGATTCACGCGCTCTTCGGACGCGAGATATTCCTTGAGGATGGCGGCCATGTCCATCTCGGCGTCCGCAACCCGCATCGTCTCCACCTCGATGTCGCCGTCCGTCATGAGCGATGCGATGACGTCGCGAGCGATGGCGGGGATGATCTTCGGGTACAGCTTCATCCTTCTCGGTCCTTTCCACTCCGGTCCTGCGAGGGACGACCTTGTAGGACAGGTATCCGGTGCGAGCAAGGAAAAACAGTTGCGCGCGATCACTGTGCCGGCGGGGGTTCCGCGTCGATCGGCTCTGGCGGTGGCGCCTCTTCTTCCTCGAGCGCGTCGAGCTCCGCCGCAGCGGCGTCGAACGCCACGTCCTCGCGGTCGCGCAGGAGAGTTCCGTCACCCGGACCGGCATCGGGAGGCGCGCCGCCGTCCAGCTCGGCGCCACCTTCGGCCGCCTCCCGCGCCTCCACCTCGGCCGACTGCGCCGCGAGGAACCGCTGCACGCGCTCGGCGAGCTGGAGATTGAATCCCTCGACTTGCGCGATCTCTTCGACGGTGGCGGCGCGGATCCGCTTCAGCGACCCGAAGTGGCCGAGCAGCGCGCGCTTGCGCTTGTCGCCGATGCCGGGAATCTCCTCCAGCAACGAGCGGAAGTTGCGCTCGCGGCGCAGCTTCCGGTGGAAGGTGATGGCGAATCGGTGCGCCTCGTCGCGCAGGCGCGCGAGCAGGTGCAGCTCGCTCGTGTTCTGGCGCAAGACCACCGGGTTCTTCTGCCCCGGCAGGAAGACGCGCTCGGGGCTCCGCTCGATGTCGCCCTTCACGAACCGGCCCTTCTGCCGCGACCGGCCGCGCCGCGATGGAGGATCCGGCGGGACCGGGGCGGCACTCCCCTCCCCCCCGATCTGCGGCACCACCGGCTCGGGTCCGGCCTTTTCCGCCCACGCCTCGGCGACCCGGAAACCCTGGCGCGCCGCGAAGCGCTCCTCGTCCTCGAGGACGCGGCTCTTCGCCAGGCCCGCGAGCGGAACCTCCTGCAACGTCAGGCCCGCCTCCTTCAGCGCGGCGCGAGCGACGTTCAGCTGTCCCTTGCCGCCGTCGACGACCAGGAGATCCGGGAGGTTCTGCTCCTCGGCGCCGCGCTTGAGCCTGCGGGTGAGCACCTGGAACATGGAGGCGAAGTCGTCGCCGGCGGCGTCGCCCCGCACCTTGAACAACCGATAGCCGCTCTTGTCGGGCTCCCCGTCGCTGAACACGACCTGCGAGCCGACGGTCAGCTGACCCTGGAAGGTCGAGATGTCGAAGCACTCGATCCGCTGAGGCAGGCGCGGCAGGCGCAGCCTCGACTGCAGCCGCGTCAGCGCCTCGAGTTGGCTCTGCTGCGACCGCGCCTTCTCCTCGAAGCTCTGCCGCGCGTTCTCCATCGCCATCTCGACCAGGCGCACCTTCTCGCCGCGCTCGGGCACGTGCACGCGCACCCGTTCGCCCTTCTTCTCGGAGAGCCAGACCTCGCGCATCTCCGCATCGGGAAGGTGCATCGGCAGGAGCAGCTCCTTGGGGATGAGCGCGCCAGACTCGTAGTACTGGTCGAGGAAGCTCGAGAGGAGCTCCTCGGTGGGAAACTCCTGCTTGCCGAAGCCGAAGTTGCGCCCGCCCGTCAGCCGGCCGTTGCGGAAGAAGAGCAGGTGGATCTCCAGCGCGGGCCCTTCGCGATGGAACCCGAGCACGTCCTGGTCGAGCAGCTCGCCGAGCACGGTTCGCTGCTTTTCCAGGCTGCGCTCGATGGCATGGAGCTGATCGCGGAGCTGTGCGGCACGCTCGTACTCGAGCTTGCTGGCGGCATCCTTCATCCGCGTCTGCAGCTGGCCGGTCAGCTCGTCGGCCTTGCCCTCGAGGAACAGGGCCACCTCGTCCACGGACAGCCGGTACTCTTCCTGCGGCACGTTGTACACGCAAGGCGCCGGGCAGCGCTTGATCTGGTACTGCAGGCAGGGCCGCCGCCGATTCGCCATCACCGAGTCGGTGCAGGTGCGGAGCTGGAAGTGGCGGTTCACGATGCTCAGCGTCTCCCGGATGGAGGACGCGCTCGCGAACGGCCCGAAGTACCGCGCTCCGTCCTTGCGCACCCGCCGCACCACTTCCAGCCGGGGGTAGGGGTGCGTGTTCGAGAGCCGCAGCGAGATGAAGTTCTTGTCGTCGCGCAGCTTGATGTTGAAGCGGGGCCGGTACTTCTTGATCAGCTCGTTCTCGAGCAGCACCGCGTCCTTCTCGGACGGAGTGATCATCACCTCCACGTCGGCGAGGAGGTCCTCGAGGAAGGGGATGAAGGCCCGCGTATCGCTGCTGCGCTCCTGGAAGTACTGGCCGACACGCGCGCGCAGATTGACGGCCTTGCCGACGTACACGACCTCGCCGGCCTTGTCCTTCATCACGTAGCAACCGGCCTGCGTCGGCAGCGTCTCGAGCTTCTGCTTCAGCTCAGCGGAGAGCATCGCTTCAGCGTCGCTGGGATCCGGGCCGCCCGTTCGGCCGGCCGCGGCGCTTCTGGCCGGCGGGGCGCGTCGGCAGGCCTGCCGCGGCCCGCGCCTCCTGCTTCAACACTTCGGGCCGCTTGGGCATGATCCCCAGATCGAGGTCCTTGATCGCCTGGATCCGATCCCGGAGCATGGCGGCGCCTTCGAAGTCCAGCTCTTCGGCCTTCGCGCGCATCTCGGCTTCGAGCTGCGCGATCATCTTCGGAACGTCCTTGCGGTCCTCGGGCAGGTATCCCGCCAGCTCCTCCTTCCCCGCCAGCGCGTCGTCCGCGCCGGAGGCCACCGCGTGGATGGCCATGTCGAGGATGGCGCGCTTGACCGACTGCGCAGTGATCCCATGCTCCTTGTTGTACGCGACCTGCTTCGCCCGCCGCCGTTCGGTCTCTTCGATCGCCGCTTTCATCGAGGCGGTCACCGTGTCGGCGTAGAGGATGACCCTGCCCTCCACGTTGCGCGCCGCGCGGCCGATGGTCTGGATCAGCGACACGCTCGATCGCAAGAAGCCTTCCTTGTCCGCGTCGAGCACCGCGACCAGCGACACCTCGGGGATGTCCAGGCCCTCGCGGAGCAGGTTGATCCCGATCAGGGCGTCGAACAGCCCCCGCCGCAGGTCGCGGACCAGGGCGAGACGCTCGAGGGTGTCGATGTCCGAGTGCATGTACCGCACGCGCACGCCCAGATCGGCGTAGTACTCGGTGAGGTCCTCCGCCATGCGCTTGGTCAGCGTGGTCACCAGCACGCGCTGGCCGGCAGCCGCGCGCTTGCGCACTTCCTCGAGCAGATCGTCCACCTGCTGCGCCACCGGGCGGACCTCGACCTGCGGATCGACCAGCCCCGTCGGCCGGATGATCTGCTCGACGATCACCCCTTCGCTCTTCTGCAGCTCGTATTCCGCGGGCGTGGCGGAGACGTAGATGGCCTGATTCACCAGCCGCTCGAACTCTCCGAACTGCAGCGGCCGGTTGTCGAGCGCCGACGGCAGGCGGAACCCGTACTCGACCAGCGTCTCTTTGCGAGAGCGATCACCGCGGTACATCGCCCCGATCTGCGGGATGCTCTGGTGCGACTCGTCGATCGCCAGCAGGAAGTCCTTCGGAAAGTAGTCGAGCAGCGTCGGAGGCGGCTCTCCCGCGCTGCGGCCGCTCAGGTGGCGCGAGTAGTTCTCGATCCCGCTGCAGAACCCCATCTGCTCG
>VBKQ01000195.1 GCA_005879505.1 Deltaproteobacteria bacterium | reverse complement strand
AACGATGCTGCTCACGGTGTTCTTCAAGCACGATCAGTCGAAGAACCTGAACGAGATCAACGAGCAGCTCTTCCGCAACGGGTATTACGACAAGTTTCCGCCGGACGGCGTCGAGGTTCTCTCCTGGTACGTGGTGATGGGGATCGGCCAGATCGTCACCCTGCGCTTCCCGGCCGAGCGTCTGCGCGAGATCAACGTGGCGCTCGAGCAGACCGCCTGGGGACCTTATCGAACCGAGTTCTACCCGACGTACGATTACAGGCAGGCAGCCGAGCAGCAGCGCCAGACGATGCGCGCGCGGAAGCGTTGAACGGGCCATGAGCCTCATGCAGCGCGTTGCGCGCCGATTCGGGCAGGACCGGTTCCTCAAGCTCCTTGGGTTGTATCCGCCCTTTCTCGGGGCCGGCGTCTCCGTGATCCACGTCGCGTCCGACCTGAGCGTCGTCGAGGTCGAGTTGAAGCTCTCCGCCTGGAACCGGAACTTCGTCGGGACGCAGTTCGGCGGGTCGCTCTACTCGATGTGCGATCCGTTCTTCATGCTGATGCTGATGATGCAGCTGGGCGAGGGCTACGTTGTCTGGGACAAGAGCGCGTCGATCGAGTTCCTGCGCCCCGGGCGGGGCAAGGTGAAAGCGCGTTTCGAGCTGCCGCGCGAGCGCGTCGAGCAGATCCGCGCCGAGACGGACGCCAAGGGAAAGATCAACCCGGCCTTCGAGGTCACGGTGCTCGACGAGCACGGCGAACCAGTCGCCCGCGTGCAGAAAATCCTCAGCGTGCGCCGAAGGGAAGCCGCCCGCGCGGCGGCTTGATCGCCGCCGGGCTTCAAATTCGTCGGCGCCGCTCGAATCGGTTGACTCTGCACCGATCGCAGAGTACAGCCGCGTCGCGGCCGAACGAGGGCCACCACTGGCGCGGAGGAAGCGATGGCCAAGAAGATCCTGATGCTGGTCGGGGACTACGGCGAGGACTACGAGATCATGGTGCCGTTCCAGGCACTGCAGGCCGTCGGGCACGCGGTGGATGCCGTCTGCCCCGGCAAGAAGAAGGGAGACAAGGTCCGCACCGCCATCCACGACTTCGAGGGCGATCAGACCTACTCCGAGAAGAGAGGACACGACTTCACGCTCAACGCGACCTTCGACGACGTCCGCCTGGGCGATTATGACGCCCTTCTCGTCTCCGGAGGCAGGGCCCCCGAGTACCTCCGGCTCAACAAGAAGGTGCTCGACTGCGTCCGCCACTTCGCGCAGGCAAACAAGCCGCTCGCGGCGATCTGCCACGCGGCCCAGATCCTCACCGCCGCGGACGTGGTGCGCGGCCGCGTGATCTCGGCGTATCCGGCCTGTGCGCCCGAAGTCCGCTCGGCCGGCGGCGAGTATGCGGACATCGCCATCGACAAGGCGGTGACCGACAAGAACTTCGTCACCGCTCCGGCATGGCCCGCGCACCCGGACTGGATCTCGAAGTTCCTTCAGGTGCTGGGGACCCGGATCACGACCTAGCGCTGGCGGCGCCCTTCCATACCGGGGACAGCACTCCGTAGAGCGCGCGGAAGCGCTCCAGGCGCTCGTGAAATCGCCTCGCTCCGTCGCGCGCGGGGACGTGCTCGCTTGCCACCGGCGGCCGGGTGCAAACGGTCCGCTCGTCGCCGCCGCAGGCGAGGTGGCCGAGGCGCGCCGCTCCCAAGGCCGCCCCGGCTTCGCCGCCCGCGTGCACGCGTAGCGGCGTCTGGAGAACGTCGGCGAGGAGCTGGGCCCAGAGCGCGCTCCGCGACCCTCCGCCGACGATCGATAGCACGCCGGCCCTGGTGCCCCCCGACCCGAGCGCATCGAGCCCGTCCGCGAGGCCGAAGGAGACGCCTTCGATCACGGCGTAGACGAGGGCCCGGCGATCGGTGCCGTGAGTGAGACCGAAGAAAACACCCAGGGCGCTCGGATCGTTGTGCGGCGTGCGCTCGCCGGAGAGATAGGGCAGGAAGATGGGCGCGCGTTCCCGCTCCCGCTGATCGAGGGTGGCGACCTCGGCGAGCACCGCGGCCTCGTTCGCGCCGCCCACGAGCCGCGTCACCCAGCGCAGGCAGCTCGCCGCCGACAGCATGACGCTCATCTGATGCCAGCGCCGTGGAAGCGCGTGGCAGAAAGCATGGACCGCCCGCGCGGGATTGGGCGAGAACCGATCATTGACGATGAACAGCACGCCCGACGTGCCGAGCGAGACGAAGCCGTCGCCAGGCGCAACCGCCCCGATGCCCACCGCGCTCGCCGCGTTGTCCCCGCCCCCTCCGGCCACGGTCACCGGGTGGTGGATGCCCCAGCTCGCTGCGATCTCTGGAAGGAGCCGTCCGCTGGCCTCGCTGCCCTCCACCAGCCGCGGCATGTGCGCGCGGGAGAGCCTGCACCCGTCGAGCATGGCCTCGGACCAATCCCGCCGTTCGACATCGAGCCAGAGCGTTCCGGCCGCGTCGGACATGTCCGACACCTTGTCGCCGGTGAGCCGCAGGCGCAGGTAGTCCTTGGGAAGCAGGACCGTGGCCACGCGGACGAAGACCTCGGGCTCGTGCTTCGCCACCCAGATGAGCTTTGGCGCCGTGAAGCCCGGCATGGCGAGGTTTCCGGTGATCGCCGACGTCGCTGGTACCCTCGCGACGAGCTCTTCGCATTCCTCGCCGGAGCGCGCGTCGTTCCAGAGAATGGCCGGGCGCAGGGGCCGATCCTTGGCGTCGAGCAAGGTGGCTCCGTGCATCTGGCCGGAGAGGCCGACGCCGCGGACGGCGGCGAGGCGCTCCGGATGGGCCCGCCGGAGCCCCTCGACCGCCGCGAGGGTCGCCTCCCACCATGCTTCGGGCGATTGCTCGGACCAGCGGGGATGAGGCCGTTGCACCTCGAGCGGCGAGCCCGCGCTCCCGGCCAGCGCGCCCGACTCGTCGACGAGGAGCGCCTTCACTTCGGAGGTGCCGAGATCGATCCCGAGGAACATCGGTCGCTTCCCGCCGCGGACTCAGGACTGCAAACACTTCTTCAGGGCCTGCCTGGCACCCTCCCGGTGGAGCGACTTCAAGGCCTCGGCGAGGTAATTGGTGAAAGCGGGCGCGTTGGGCAGGACGGTCCCGAAGAGCTTCACGATCCCGAGCAGCTCCTTCGGATCCTCGCCCCCGGCGCGGGCGCGGCGCACCAGCTCCTCCGACATGGGGTCGTTGATGGGGAGCGGATTGCCGCGCTCGTCGGTTCCGGCGAGGTAGCGGAACCACGCCGCCACCGTGAACGTCAGCGCGCGCATCGGCCCTCCGCGCGAGACCCGGTCCAGGATCGAAGGCAGCACGAATTTCGGAATCCGCGCCGATCCCTCCGTCCCGATCCGGGCCAGCTGATCGCGCAGCACCGGGTTTCCGAACCGCTCGATCAGCGTCCGCCTGTATTGGGTAAGGTCGATGCCAGGCACGGGCGGGAGGAGCGGTGTCACTTCGTCGTTCATCATGCGTTCGACCAGCGCGCGGATGTCGGCGTCCGCCATCGTCTCGTCGGCATACCGGTAGCCGAGCAACATGCCGATGTAGCAGAGGGCCTGGTGGCTGGCGTTGAGCAGCCGGATCTTCATCATCTCGTAGGGGTGGACGTCGGAGACCATCTGCGCCCCGACCCCCTCCCATGGAGGGCGGCCCACCGGGAAACGGTCCTCGATGACCCATTGCTTGAATGGCTCGGTGACTACCGGCCAGCCATCGATGATTCCGAACGACTCGCGCACCAGATCGCGGTGGGCATCGGTCGTCGCGGGCGTGATCCGGTCGACCATGCCGTTCGGGAAAGCGCCGTTCTCCGCGATCCATCTCGCCAGGTCCTCGTTCCTGCGCTCGGCGAAGGCGAGGAACATCCGGCGTGCGATGTCGCCGTTGCCTTGCAGGTTGTCGCAGGACATGACCGTGAACGGAGCGAGGCCGCGCTGGCGGCGGCGATCGAGAGCCTCGGCGAGGTAACCAAACGCACCTTTCGGCGCATGCGGGTGCTCGAGGTCGTGCCGGATGTCCGGGTGGGTCGCGTCGAATTGCCCGGTGCCCTCGTTCACGTAGTATCCACCCTCGGTGATGGTGAGCGAGACGATGCGGCACACCGGTGAAGCCATCTTCTCGATCACGGCCTCCGGCTCGTCGGGCGCGAACAAGAAGCTGCCGATCGACCCGATGATGCGCGCCCGGTCGCCCGCACCACTTCGGTCGATCACGGTGTAGAGGCAATCCTGCGCGCGCAGCACGTCGCGCATGCGTGCGTCATGGGGGAGCAGCCCCACCCCGCAGAGCCCCCACTGGCGAGCGCCGCCCTGAGCGAGCAGGTCATCGAGGTATACGGCCTGGTGTGCGCGGTGGAACCCGCCCACGCCCACGTGCACGATGCTTCCAGGCAGGCCGGCAGGGTCGAAGGAAGGAACCTGCGCGCGGCCGGCGATCGATTTCAGATTGGCGCGGTTCAGCTGGATGGCGTTCGCCATGGATCGCTCCCTTCCCTCAACTCGCGCTGTGGCTCCCGCGCCGCACTTCGCCGGCGAGCGGGTGTCGGGTGGTTCGCGGGATGGCCAATCCGGACTGATCGAAGAGATGGCAGTCGGTCGGGTTCGCTTGAAGGCCGACGTTGTCGTGCATGCGCACCGGGCTGTCCCCCTCAGCCTGGACCGTGAGCAGCTCGCCGGTCGTGGCCTTGACGTGGAGGAAGGTCTCGCCGCCGAGGCGTTCCACGACGAGCACTTCCCCACGGATCAGGCCGCGGTCGGACACCCTGAAATGCTCAGGTCGGACCCCGAGGGTCACGTTCGCCCCCTCCTTCACGCGACCGGGCTCGACCGGCACGTCCATCGAGTCGCCTCCGGCGAGGCGTACCGAGACCGTGCCATCTTTCGGTGCGGTGACCGTCCCGCGCAGGAAGTTCATCTTGGGCGAGCCGATGAAACCGGCCACGAACAGGTTGTTCGGGTGATGGTACAGCTCCAGCGGCGACCCTACCTGCTCGATGAGGCCGGTTTGCAGGACCACGATCTTGTCCGCCATCGTCATCGCCTCGACCTGATCATGCGTCACGTAGATCATCGTGGCCTGGAGCTCGTCGTGGAGGCGGGTGAGCTCGATGCGCATCTGCACGCGAAGCGAGGCGTCGAGGTTGGAGAGCGGCTCGTCGAAGAGGAATACCTTGGGGTTGCGAACGATGGCGCGCCCGATGGCGACGCGCTGCCGCTGGCCGCCCGAGAGCTCCTTGGGTTTGCGATGGAGCAACGGCTCGAGCTGGAGCACGCGCGCCGCTTCCTGCACCTTCTTCTCCCGCTCCTCCTTGGAAACGTGGGCGAGCCGGAGACTGAAGGCCATGTTGTCCGCTACGCTCATGTGCGGATACAGCGCATAGCTCTGGAAGACCATGGCGAGTCCGCGCTTGGCCGGCGGCACGTCGTTCGACCGGACGCCGTCGATGAAGAGATCGCCGTCGCTGATCTCCTCCAGCCCGGCGATGAGCCTCAACAGCGTGGATTTGCCGCAGCCGGAGGGGCCGACGAAGACGACGAACTCGCGGTCGTCGATCCCGAGCGACACGCCCTTGATGATGTCCACGTCCCCGAAAGACTTGCGGATGTTGGTCAGCTTGATGGTGGCCACGGTGTTCCTCCTCGCTACTTCACGGCGCCGAAGGTGAGGCCACGCACCAGCTGGCGCTGGCTCATCCAGCCGAAGACCAGGATGGTTCAGGCTCCAGAAGGCCTCGTTCCAGGAGAGGATGATCGCCAAGAGCGACGTGGAGGCGATGCCCGGCAGCGAGAGCGGGAGCAGGAGGTGGTAGAGCTCATCCTTCGGCTGCGCGCCGTCCATGCGCCCCGCCTCGAGGACTTCCCGCGGCACTTCCTTGAAGAAGGAGAAGAGCATCCAGACGACGATGGGCAGGTTGACGAGCGTGTAGACGATCATCAGCCCGAAGGTGACGTCGAGGAGCCCCACGTCGCGGAAGATCAGGTAGATGGGGACGAGCACGCCGACCGCAGGGAGCGCCTTGGTCGAGAGCATCCACACCAGCGTGTCCTTGGTGCGCTTGCCGACGAAGAAAGCCATGGCGTACGAGCAGGGCACCGCGATCACGAGCGCCAGAACCGTCGAGCCGACCGAGACGTAGATGCTGTTCCAGAAGAACTTGAAGTAGTCGGCGCGCTCCCGCACCGCGACGTAGTTCTCCAGCGTCGGGGTGAAGAAGAGGCTCGGCGGGATCGCGATGGCCTCCACTTCGGTCTTGAAGCCGGTGAGGAACATCCAGAAGATCGGGAAGAAGATCAGCAGGGCGACCGCCCATGCAGCGGCGGTGATGATGATCTTGCGGCGAAGGGCCTTGTTCATGTCGTGACCTGTCAGGCTTCGATGTTCTTTGCGATGGCCCGGACCAGAAAGGCGGCGACGACGTTGGCCAGGATGATGGCGACGACGCCTCCCGCAGACGCGGCGCCGATGTCGTACTCGAGCAGCGCGTAGCGGTAGATGAGGAAAGCGAGATTGGTGGAGGCGAGGCCGGGGCCCCCGGCGGTGGTGACGAAGATCTCGGCGAACACCGCGAGGAGGAACAGGGTCTCGATCATCACCACGACGCTGATCGCCCGCGCCAGGTGCGGGATGATGATGAAGAAGAACATGGAGAAGGGCCCGGCGCCGTCCATGCGGGCCGCCTCCTTGCGCTCCGGGTCGAGCGCCTGGATGGCGGTGAGCAGGATCAGCGCGGCGAAGGGCAGCCACTGCCAGGCCACGATGACGATGATGGAGGCGAGCGGCGCCTGCGAGAACCAGTCGATGGGTTCCAGCCCTACGCTCATGAGCAGGAAGCTGATGACCCCGTTGGCCGGGTGCATCAGCATGTTCTTCCAGATCAGCGCGCTCACCGTCGGCATGACGAAAAATGGGGCGATCATCAGCACCCGGGCCACACCGCGGCCGAAGAAGTCCTGATCGAAAAGGACGGCGAGGAGCGTGCCGAGGGAAACGGTGATCACCAGCACCCAGCCCACGATCAGCAGCGTGTTGCCGATGGACTTGGCGAGCCCCGGGTCGGTGACGAGGAAGTGGTAGTTCTCGAATCCGACCCAGCCGTGCTCGGTTGGGTTGAGCAGGTTGTAGCGCTGGAAGGAGAACCAGAGGGTCATCGCCAGCGGGACGATGGACCACAAGAGAAGGAGCAGGACCGCGGGCAGCTTGAGCGGCAACGTGCGGACGCTTCGCCTGTCGGTCGTCGGCCCAGGCGCAGGCGCGGTGGGCGGCGGAGATGGAGATGGGGATGGAATCCTCATCTCGCTTCCCTGGGCAAGCGAACCCGTCGGTTCCATGGCGCTCCCCTCGGACTCCCGCGCCGCGGAGGCGCTCGCCTCCGCGGTCGGGGACCCGCAAGACTACTTCTTGGTGTATCCGGCCCGGCGCATGGTGCGCTCGGCGATGGTCTGCGACGTTTCCAGCGCGCCCTCGACCGATGTCTTGCCGACGAGGGCGGACGCGATGTTCTGCCCGACTTGCGTCCCGAGCGACTGGAACTCGGGGATGGCCACGAACTGGACGCCGGTGTAGGGGACCGGCTTACCGGTCGGATGCGTCGGATCGGCTGCGAGGATCGCCTTGAGCGTCAACTCGGCGAAGGGGGCCGCGGCCTGGTACTCCTTCTGCTCGTAGGTGGACTTCCGGGTGCCGGGAGGGACGGCGGTCCAGCCGTCCGACGCCGCGACGAGCTTGACGTACTCCTTCGACGTGGCCCACTGGATGAACTGCTTCGCCTCCTTGACGTGTTTCGACGAGGCGGGGATTCCCAGGGCCCACGACCAGAGCCACTGCGCTCCGTTCGGCACCTTCTGCGTCGGCGCAGGCGCGAAGGCGAGCTTGTCGGCCACCTTGGACTCCTTCGGATTCGCCAGGTAGCCCGCCGCGACCGTCGCGTCGATCCACATCGCGCACTTGCCGGTGGCGAAGAGCGCGCGGTTCTCGTTGTGGCCGTTGGAGCTCGCGCCTGGAGGGCCGTACTTCTTCATCATGTCCACGTAGAAGCTGACGGCCTCCTTCCATTCGGGGCTGGTGAGCTCGGGCTTCCAATTCTCGTCGAACCACCGGCCGCCGAACGTGTTCACCAGCGTGTCCACGTAGGCCATGTTCTCGCCCCAGCCCGGCTTGCCGCGCAGGCAGATGCCGTAGATTCCCTTCGACTTGTCCGTCGTGGCCTTCGCGAACTTGGCGATGTCGTCATAGGTCGGCTTCTCCGGCATGGTCACGCCGGCCTTCTGGAACAGGTCCTTGCGGTAGAAGGTGAACGAGCTCTCGCCGTAGAAAGGAAGCGCGTAGACCTTCCCGTCGTTTGAGAGTCCGTCGCGGATCGGTTTGAGGACGTCTTCCAGGTCGTAGCTGGAAGGGAGATCGTCGTCGAGCCGGATGAGCCAGGACTTCTTGGCCCAGATCGGCGTCTCGTACGTGCCGATGGTCATGACGTCGAACGAGCCGCCGCGGGTGGCGATGTCCGTGGTGACACGCTCGCGCAGGACGTTCTCCTCCAGCACCACCCAGTCGAGCTTGATGTCCGGATGAGCCTTTTCGAACTCCTTCGAGAGCTTCTGCATGATGATCATGTCGCCGTTGTTCACAGTGGCGATCACGATCTTGGTTTGAGCCTGGGCCGTGGCGGTTGCCAGAAGGGAAAACAATCCGGTGAGCAGGATGCGTGGGTTCAGCACACGTATCACTCCTTTCGTACTGGGTGACGACAGCGCTCTCCCTGCCCGGCGGGGCA
>VBKQ01000194.1 GCA_005879505.1 Deltaproteobacteria bacterium | reverse complement strand
CGACATGCTCGAGCATCTCTGCGTTGTAGTCGGCGGTCAGGAGCGCGTCGCGCTCGCCGCGCTCGGGCATCGGGAGCCAGCCGACGAAGTCGGTCATCCAGACGTAGGCGGCGCTCTTCAGCTCGGGGTTCTCGTGCAGGAAGTAGTCCACCTCCCACGCCTCGTCACCGATCCAGAGGTCGTAGTCGGCCTGCCGGCTCGCCTCCAGGAAGACCATGAAGTTGGCCAGCAGGATCTCGTCCATCCGTCGCCACGCCTCCAAGACGTGCAGGCGGTGGGCCGCGGACTCGCTCTCGATGTGGCGCGACTCGTTGGCCAGGTGGCGGCTGGCGGGATGGATCGTCTCCCCCTGCGCCTCCAGCAGCCGGGTCACCGGGTCCTGCGCCAGCCAGTCGATCTCCAGGCCAGGTACCCGCCGCCGCAGCTCGCGCGCGATCGCGATATCCCGGCGGGCGTGACCGAGGCCGATGGGCGAGGAGACGAAGAGCACCCGCCTGGGACGTCCGACAGCGCGCCGCCGCAACTCCGGGTGGGCAGGCGGCAGCAGGAACTCAGCGAGCGCCAGGTTCACGGCCACCGGGTCGCGTGCGTGCGGCGCATGACCAGAGCCGGCCATCGTCAGCAGGCGCCCGCCCGTCGCCTCAGCCAGTACGACGCCGCGCCGGTGAGGGCTGACGGCGTCAGCCTCGCCGTGAATGACGAGCACCGGGCAGCGAACGCGCCCCGCCAGCTGCAGGCTCTCCTCGGCCTCGAGGCCGGGCGCGAGCTGCGTCGCGATCAGCACCTCGGCGGTGGTCTCCAGGCCCCAGCCGACGCAATCCTCGATCTGCTTGGTCGAATGCGACTCGGGAAACAGGCGACCGAAGAAGAACTCCAGGAAGTCGCGCAGGTCCCGCCGCCAGTAGTTGGCGTTGTACTTCTGCCAGCCCTCGTACTCCGGGCGCGGATCGGTGAAGCTTTCCATGGCCGCCATCCGCTCGGGAATGCCCGCCGCCACCGGGAGCGAGGGTCCGATGAAGACAGCCGCCGTGACCCGCTCGGGATGCTCGGCCGCCAGCAGCAGCGCGGTGCGCGCGCCCGAGGACAGTGAGACCAGCGCCGCGCGATCAGTCCCGCTCGCGTCCATCACCGCCAGGACGTCGGCCGCGAGGGCGCGGTCGCCGTACGCCTCGGGATCGGTGGGACGGTCGGACGCGCCGCTGCCGCGAGCGTCCATCGTCAGAACCCGGCAGTGGCGCGCGAGGTAGGCCACCTGGAGCTTCCAGAACCGCGACTGCACGATCGACCAGGTGGGGAGGAAGAACACCGTCCGGTCGCCCGCGCCGAACAGCTCCCAGTAGCTGCGTCCACCGTCGCACGGGACGAAACCATGGCGATCGGGTTCGCGGGCTCGCATCAGCTTGTCTCCATGACGACACGCATTGTGGGGTCGGGCAGGGGGCGACCGGCGCGGCCGATCCCCCCGGCCCGGTGATGCGCTACGGGCGGATCTCGTAGATCGCGTTGAACGGCGTCTCCGCGACCCGGCGGAAGCGAGTGAACCCGGCCGCCGTGGCCACGTCGCGGATGCGAGCCTCGCCGGCCTGTGCCCCCAAGGCCAGGCCCACCTCCTGCGCGAGCGAGCTCGGCGTGCAGAGCATGGTGGAGAAGGCGTAGTAAGCCCGACCGACCGGGTTGAGGTTCTGCTCGACACGGTCCCCGGCGATCGGCTCGACCACCATCCAGGTGCCGTCCGGCGCCAGCGCCTGCCGGACGTGCCCGGCGGCGCCCACGGGGTCACCCATGTCGTGCAGGCAGTCGAACATGGTCACCAGGTCGTAGTTGGCGCCCGGGAAGGCGGCGGCCGGCGCCACCTCGTAGGCGACGCGGTCGGCCAGCCCGGCCGCCCTGGTCTCCTCCCGGGCCCCCTCGATCGACTCCCGGTGGTAGTCGAAGCCGGTGATGCTGGAGGCCGGGTACGCCTCGGCCATCAGCCGGGTGGACGATCCCAGCCCGCAGCCGACGTCGGCCACCGTTGCGCCGACCCTCAGCTTCTCCTCCACGCCGTCGAGGGCGGGCAGCCAGGAGGTGACGAGGTTGGCGTTGTAGCCGGGGCGGAAGAATCGCTCGCAGCCGGTGTGCACGCCGGAGTCGTGCTCATGCCAGCCGAAGCCGGCGCCGCTCTTGAAGGCGGCCTCGATGCTGGGCTCCGACCTGAGCGTTGCCGTCGCCAGCTCGAAGGCGCCGCAGACGAACGCCGGGCTGTCCTCGTTGGCGAGCGCCAGGGCCTGCTCGGGCGGCAGCAGGTACTCGCCGGAGCCGGCGTCGTACTCCACGTAGCCGCCGGCCGCCTGGGCGTTCAGCCACTCCCGCACGTAGCGCTCGGTGGTCCCCGTTCGCTCGGCCAGCTCGGCAGGCCTGACGGGCCCGGCGCCCGCCAGAGCCTTGTACAGGCCGAGCCGGTCGCCGATCACGATCAGTGCCGCGTTGACCGTTGCGCCCAGCTCCCCAACAACCTGGCCCATGAAGGCGTTGAGCTTGTCCTCGTTGATCGCCGGCACCTCGACTGTCATGTCCGAACCTCCTTGCGGTTGAGATTCAGCCAACGTAAGCGGGCTCCGGGACTGTCGCATCAGGGCCCCCCCTGGTTGTCGGGCGGCCGACGCCATAACATCCCGGTGGGATGCTGCTCGGTCGCGACAGGGAGATGGCGGCCGTAGAGCGGGCGCTCGCCGACGCCCGCCTTGGGCGCAGCGCGGCGCTGGTCATCCGCGGCGAGGCCGGGATCGGCAAGACTTCCCTCCTCCGCTTTGCGGTGGAGGGTGCTGTCGAGATGCGAGTGCTCGCCGCGCGCGGCGTCCAGTTCGAGGCGGACGTCCCCTTCTCGGGCCTGGACGAACTGCTTCGCCCCACCCTGTCGCTGCTCGAGCGACTCCCAGCCACCCATGCCACGGCACTCCGATCCTCCCTCGGCCTCGGCGAGCGCGTCGAGACCGACCGTCTGCTGGTGGGTGCCGCCACACTGGGGCTGATCTCGGGCTACGCCGAGCAGGCGCCGGTGCTGGTGGTCGTGGACGATGCGCAGTGGCTGGACCGCGCGTCCGCCGAGGCGCTGGCCTTCGCCGCGCGTCGACTGCTGGCAGACCCCGTCGCGGTGTTGATAACTGTGCGCGACGGGGAGGACTCGACCCTGATCGACGCCGGCCTGCCCGAGCTGCGGCTGTCCCCCCTCGACCATGCGGCGGCCGCTGCGCTGCTCGAGCGTGCGGCCGCCGATACCGTCGACCCTCACGTCGCCGGCGCCATCCTCGACACCGCCGGCGGCAACCCGCTGGCGCTGGTGGAGCTCGCGGCCGAGGCGGCGAAGCTGGCGTACGCGGCCGCCGGCAGCCCCCTACCGGTCGCCACCACCGTCGAGCGGGCGTATCTGCGGCGGGCGGTGGGGCTGCCAGAGGGAGCGCGGCGCGCTCTCCTCCTGATGGCGACCGCGGGATCCGCCGACCTGGCCGCCATTCACCGCGCGGGGGACGTCCTCGGCCTCCAGGCGCCGGACGTGCACGCGGCCGAGGCGACCACCGGCCTGGTCGTCGAGCGCGGGGGTCGGCTGGAGTTCGTGCATCCCCTGGCCCGCGCCGCGGTCTACCACGCGGCGCCCCCCGCGGACCGGCGCGAGGCCCACCGTGCGCTCGCTGCGGTGGCGACCGACCCCGACGACGCCGACCGCCGCGCCTGGCACCTGGCGGCGGCCGCGACCGGTCGCGATGCCGCCGCGGCCACGGCCCTGGAGGCTGCCGGCCAGCGTGCGCGGGAGCGCGCCGCCCACGCATCCGCAGCCGCGGCCTTCGAGGAAGCCGCCCGCCTGAGCGAACCCGGCGAGGCGCGGATGGCACGTCTGCTGGCGGCGGCCGAGAACGCCTGGATGGCAGGCAACGGCGGTCAGGCGATCAAGCTCCTGGAGGCCGCCCGCCGGCTGGACCCCGGTGGCGGCCTGCGGCTCGACATCGACGACCTGGCCGGTCACATCGCGCTCCGCCAGGGCGCGGTGAGGGAGGGCTTCCGAATGCAGGTCGCGACCGCGCAGGCCGTGCAGCGCACGGACCGCCTGAAGGCCGTCCGCATCCTGGTCGACGCCGCCCTCGCCACCTACGGCGCGGGCTACCCGGCGGAGATCCTGCCAGCGACCGAGCAGGCGCTCAAGCTGCTGCGTCCGGATGATCCAGCCGATGTGGCGGCCTGCGTGCACGTCGCCTACGGCGCGCTCGCCATCCTGGCTGGCCGGGGGTCGGAAGGCCCGCGACACTTACGTGCGAGCGTTGACCTGTTTCGGTCGATTTCGGTGGCCAGTTGGGACCCGCTTCTGTTTGCCTGCGCGGGCATCGCGGGCAACTTCCTCCGCGAGGCTGAGACCGGCCGCGAGCTGCTGAGCCAGGCCCTGAGCGGCGCCCGCGAATACGCCCCTGCCGCGGCGCTGCCGACGGTGCTCTTCATGATCGGGCGGGACGCGGCCACCACCGAGCGCTGGGCCGAGGCGCGCGGTTACTACGAGGAGGGGGCGCGGCTGGCGCGCGACACGACCCAGTTCATCTGGTTGGCCTGCATCCTGACCGGGCTGGCGTGGCTGGACGCGCTCGAGGGCCGCGACGAGGAGTGCCGAAGCCATGCCGCGGAGGGCCGGGCGCTGTCCGAGCGCTACGGCATGAGCTTCTTCACGGCGTGGTCGCTCACGGCCCTGGCCGAGCTCGACCTCGGCCTCGGCCGGCCGGAAGCGGCGATCGTCCATCTTGTGGGCTGCCAGGCCCTGCTGGCGGAGATGCAGGTCCTGGATCCCGACCTCGCGCCGGCGCCGTTGCTGGTCGACGCCTACCTGCGCGTCGGCCGCGTGGACGACGCGCGCACGGAGGCGCGCGACTACCAGCAGCTGGCCGAAGCCAAGGGCCAGCCGTTCGCCCTCGCCCGTGCCGCCCGAGTGCGCGGGCTGCTGGCTGCCGACGACGAGTTCGAGGCCGAGTTCGAAGCGGCGCTCCGCCACCACGACGGCACGCCGGACACCTTCGAGCGCGCCCGCACGCAGCTCTGCTACGGCGAGCGCCTCCGTCGCGCCCGGCGGCGGGTTCAGGCGCGACGGCAGCTGCGCGCCGCGCTGGCCGCGTTCGATCGCCTCGGCGCCCGCCCCTGGGCGGCGCGGGCCCTCACCGAGCTGATCGCAAGCGGGGAGTCGGCCCG